>JAFMJQ010000124.1 GCA_017853415.1 Thermoleophilia bacterium
ACGATCCAGGCCCGCATGAAGTTCGACCAGGCCTCGTTCACGCCCACCTTCACGGCCACGAAGATCGTGATCAAGGGCAAGAACAAGATCTAGGCGCTCACCCGCCCGGATCGCAGGTTCCGGCCCGGCGTCAGTCCTCCACGGAGGGCGGGCGCCGGGCCTTCTTCTTGCCCGAGAGCCGTTCCCGCTCGGCGCGCCGGCGCGCCCGCACCCCGGACCCCGGACGCGTGGGCACCCGGCGGGGGTCCTCCGAGGTGGCCTCCACGATGAGGTCGACCATGCGGTCGACCGCCAGGGCCCGGTTGCGGGCCTGATGGCGCTCGCGCCGGGCGGTCACCCGCAGTTCATCCGCCGCGGTGACCCGGGTGGCCAGGCGCGACCGAATGAGGTCGCGGCCGCGCGAGCCCACCGGGATGCGCCCGATCGGCATGCGCACCTCCACCTGGGTGGACACCGCGTTGACGTTCTGCCCCCCGGGCCCGCCCGAGCGCGAGAACGACACCCGCGCGTGGCGCTCCACGGCCTCGCGGATGCGGGCGGCGGATGCGCGGCCGCTCACCCACCCGCTCCGGAGTCGGGCGGGCCGCCGCTGCCTGCGCCCGCCGGCCCGCCTGCGCCCTCCCGCGCCGCGCGCTCGGCCCGGGCGGCCTCCTGCCGGATTGCCTGCTTGGCCGCCTTGCCCACCAGGGGGATTCCCGGCTCACCGCGGGGGGCGTCCTGGTACGGCCCGCCGACCAGCGGCACCATGCCCGAGAGGTGCCACATGATGCGCTCCACCGCGCGGCGATTGCGCCCCGCACGCGGCGACTCGCGGATGTCGTCCATGGGAATGGGCTCACCGAAGCGGATGCGCACGGGGCCCTTGAGCATCTGGGAATCCCAGATGGCGGCCGGCACCACCGTGACGTCGGGCCGCGTGGCGAAGTACCCCGCCCCCGAGAAGCCCGGGCTCATGCGCCCCGTGCGGGTGACGCCGCCCTCGGGGAAGATGAGCAGCGATTCGCCGCGGGCGAGGAGGTCGCGCCCCATGCGCACCGCCCAGACGTCGGGCGACTGGCGCTTCACCGGAAAGCCCCCGATGCGCGAGAGCCAGGCCTCGAGCACCCGGGGGGTGAAGAGCTCCTCCTTCCCCATGGTCCACACCGGGCGGGGCAGGGCGGCCACGGCCACGAGCAGCGGGTCGATGAAGGCCACGTGGTTGCTCACGATGAGCGTGGGGCCGTCGGGCGGGATGTGCTCGCGACCGACCACCCTCATGCGCAGCGGGCCGTACGAGAGCGCCTTGAGCACGCCCTTGGTGGGCACCCACACGGGCTTCCACACGCGCGGGTGACGGCGCGGGCGCAGGCGGCCGTCGCTCACCGGCCCTCCCCCCATGCGGTGAGCACGATCTCGCGCGACCCGCCGTGGTCGCGGTGCTCGAGCAGGTAGATGCCCTGCCAGGTGCCGAGCGCCGGGCGACCCCCCGCGACGGGGATCATCAGCGACGGCCCCACGATGATCGACTTCACGTGGGCGGGCATGTCGTCGGGCCCCTCGCTCACGTGGGTCCAGTACGGGGCGTCCTCGCGCACGGCCTCATCGAGCCAGGCGTCGAGGTCGCGGCGAACGTCGGGGCTGGCGTTCTCGTTGAGCGCCAGCGACGCCGAGGTGTGGCGGATGAACACATTCAGCATGCCCACGGCCATGTCGCCCAGATCGGGAAGCGCCCCGAGCACGTCACGCGTGATGAGGTGCACGCCACGCGGGCGCGCCTCGAGCCTGAGGGCGCGCTGGATCCACACGGGGCGGCTACAGGCCCATGGCCGCGATGGCCTCGGCCATCACGGGGCCGGCGATGGCCCGGGCGCGCTCGGCGCCCTCGTCGAGGATCGCCTCGAGGTTGTTCGGGTCGACCATCAGCTGCTCGCGGCGCTCGCGGATGGGACGGATGAGGGCCTTCACGCGCTCCGCGAGGTCGCGCTTGTCGGCCACGCAGCCGAGCGTGGCGCTGGTGCAGCCCTCGAAGATCTCGGTGATCTCGGCGTCGCTGGCGCCCATGAGCTTCTGCCACGAGAACACGTTGCACACCTCGGGGTTGCCCGGGTCGTCCTTCTTGATGCGCTGGGGGTCGGTGACCATGCTCATCACCTGCTTGTCGATCTCCTCGTCCGAGGACGCCAGGGTGATGGCGTTGCCGTAGCTCTTGCTCATCTTGCGGCCGTCCATGCCGAGCAGCAGGGGGGCCTCGGAGATGATGGCCTCGGGCTCCGGGAACACCGGGCCATACAGGTGGTTGAAGCGCCTCACGACCTCGCGCGAGAGCTCGAGGTGCGGCAACTGGTCCTGGCCCACGGGCACGCGGGTGGCCTTGTAGAGGATGACGTCGGCGGTCTGCAGCAGCGGGTAGCCCAGGAACCCGTAGGTGAGCAGGTGCTCGCCCAGCTCGTCGATCTGCCCCTTGTAGGTGGGCACGCGCTCGAGCCACGACAGCGGGGTGATCATGCCCAGCAGCTGCGCGAGCTCGGCGTGCTGCGGAACGTCGCTCTGGCGGAAGATGATGCTGCGCTCGGGGTCGACTCCCGCCGCCACCCAGTCGGCCACCATCTCGATGCCGTTGGCGTGGATTCCCCGCACGTCCTCGTAGCCCGTGGTGAGCGCGTGGAGGTCGGCCACCATGTAGATGCACTCGTAGTCGTCCTGCATGCGAACCCAGTTGCCGAGCGCGCCGAGCAGGTGCCCGATGTGCAGCTGGCCGGTGGGCCGCATGCCCGAGAGCACGCGGGGGCGGGTGGCGGTGGCGGTGGACACGGCGCGGGAGTGTAGCCCCCGCCGCGGGCTGCCACCGGCTGCACGGCGACCGGGGGCGCGGTGGGCCCTTCGCGCTCCGCCCCGGGCGTTACGCTGCCCACCGATGCCCGACGCCCCGACGCCCGCGCCCCCCATTCCCCCGCCCCCTGCACGGCCAGGCTTCGCCCCAGGGGCCGCCTGGCGCATCGCATGGCCCATCGCCATGGTGGCCATCGGCATCGCGGCCCTCGTGGTGGTGGCGGCGCTCGGGGATGCCTTCGGGGCGTCGAACGATTCCACCACCGCCATCGCCACGTTCGTGGGCAGCGGGGTGATCCTGCTGGGCGGCCTGCTGCTGGTGCGCGTGCTGCCGCCGGCGCAGCGGAGGGTGACGCTCGCCACCAAGGGACGGCTGTGGCCGGGAATCGGGCTCGGCCTCGCGGTGGGCCTCGGGTGCGTGGTGGGCGCGGGGGCGATCATCGCCGCCGGCAGCGAGATCGATCCCAACGCCAAGCGCGCCCTCGACGACCTCGAGATATCGGTGGGCGTCACGTGGTGGCACATCGCGCTCACCGTGATCGCCCTGGTGGTGTTCGCCCCGCTGGGCGAGGAGCTGCTCTTCCGCGGGCTCGAGCTGCGTGGCCTGGTGCGCCTGATGCCCTTCGCCATCGCCGCACCGATTTCGGGCATCGTGTTCACCGCGGCGCACCTCGACGCCTACCTCGTATGGCCCCGCGCCGTGGCGCTGATCCTCGTGGGGTGGGTGCTCGCCTGGCTGTACCGCTGGCGGGGGCTCGTGGGATCGCTGGTGGCGCACGCCACCGT
>JAFMJQ010000125.1 GCA_017853415.1 Thermoleophilia bacterium
GTTTTGCCTAATATCAATCCCCTAGGGCGACCCCTGCGCCCGGATCATGCCGGGAAGGGGTTCGTGATGTCAGCAGGCAGCGGTGCGATCAGCGCGATGAGGGGCACCACGTGACGCGCGTGCTCGTGATCGAGGACGACGCCGACTTCCGCGGGCTGGTCGTGCGCGTGCTCACGGACGCCGGCTACGACGTCACCGAGGAGTCGGGTGGGCGCACCGGCCTTGCCGCGGCCCGGGCCGGCGATCCAGAGGTGATCCTGCTCGACCTCTCGATGCCCGACGTGGACGGCCTTCAGGTGCTCGACGCCCTGCGCCGCGATGCGCCCCTTCCGGCCATCATCGTGCTGAGCGCGCACCACCTGGAATCGGACGTGGTGCGGGCCCTCGGGCGCGGTGCCGACGACTACATCACCAAGCCCTTCAGCCCGGCCGACCTGCTCGCCCGGGTGGCGTCCGCCGCGCGGCGTGGTGAGGCCCTCATGGCCCGGCGCCAGCCGGCGCTCATCGAGTGGGGACCCCTCACGATCGACCTCGAGCGCCATCACGTGACCCGCGACGGCGTACCCGTGGAGCTCACGAAGTCGGAATTCGACCTGCTCGCGGCACTGCTGGATGCGCCGAACCAGGTGCTCACGCGCCGCCAACTGCTCGACCGCACGCGTGGCGCGGAGTGGACGGGCGATGAGCACTCCGTGGACATCCACATGTCGCGCCTGCGCAGGAAGCTCGGGGACGGCGATACCGGGCCCGGCATCATCGAGACGGTGCGCGGGGTGGGGTTCCGGCTGGCGCTTCCACAGGAACCAACCGCGCCCGCGCCAACCCGGACGGGTGGGTCGACGTAAACAATCGGAGAAGTCTCGTCCGGCGAAACGGTTCCGAGACGGAAATGCCATCAAGGCGAAAGACGGGAGGTCTACAAGCCCTACCAGGCCTGCGGGTATAGGCCATCAGGGCGGTGAGGACGTGCCGCGAAGGATTGGGGGGACCATGGCGACAATGCTCGTGAAGGGCCAGGTGGATCGATCGGCGGCGGCAACGCTCGACGGACGCGGAGGCAATCAGGGGCAGCCACTGCGGGTGGCGATCTACGACGCCCACCCGCTGTTCGTGGACGGGGTGGCCCAGGCGCTGGAGCAGTCGGGCGGGTTCGACGTGGTGGTACGCGCCACGACGTCAGGCCAGCTGCTGCACGCGCTCGACCGCGGCCCGGTGGACGTGATCCTCATCGAGCCGTGGGGCGACTCGGGCGATGGCATGGACAGCATCACCACCATCCGCGCGCGGTATCCCTCGACGGCCATCGTCGCGCTCTCGGGCCTTTCGGATGCGCCCCACGTGAAGCAGGCCCTCGCAAGCGGTGCCCACGGCTACGTGGCCAAGGACACCCGGGGGGCCGACCTGCCCTCGCTCATCCGCCACGTGGCAGCGGGCTCGATGGTGCTGCCCTCAGGTGGGGGCAACCGTGCCGCGGGTCCCGACCTCACCGCGCGCGAGGCCGAGGTGCTGGCGCACGCCGCCCGCGGCAGCTCGAATGCGGAGATCGGGCAGGCGCTGTTCGTCACCGAGCAGACGGTGAAGTTCCACCTGGGCAACATCTACCGCAAGATGGGCGTGGGCAATCGCACCGAGGCCGCCCACCAGGCGCTGCGTCACGGGCTCATCATCTAGGGCGCGGCGTCCGGCCCGCCGAGCAGGCCGCGGATGGTGAGCAGGAGTTCCCGGTTGAGGAACGGCTTGCTCACGAAGGCATCCGCCCCGCGCTCGGTGCTGCGCGCGCGGTGGTCATCGCCCGACAGCGCCGTGACCAGCATCACCGGCACGGTGCTGATCGCCCGGATTGCGCTGAGCGTGTCCCAGCCGTCGAGAGAGGGCATCTCGACGTCCAGCACCACCAGGTCGATCGCCCCATCCGCAAGCGCGTCGAGGCACTCCTGCCCGCTGCCCACGGCCACCACCTCGTAGCCGGCGCGCTCGAGCACGACGGAGAGCATCGACCGAACCGCAGGGTCATCCTCGGCGATGAGGAGGGTGCTCAAGAAGGGCCGCCGGCGGCAGCACCCGATGGGATGTCCGCCTCGACGGTGGTCCCGTGCCCGGGGCTTCCCGTCACCCGCATCTCGCCACTCAGCGCCCGAACCCGTTCGGACATCCCGAGCAGGCCGTAGGAGCCCGGCTGGTACCGGGCGGTGGGCACGTCGAGCCCGCGCCCGTCATCGATGACGCTGAACCGCATGGTGCCGGCAGGGGTGCGCTCGAGGCGCATGTGCACCGAGGTGGCGTCGGCGTGCTTGGCGATGTTCGTGAGCGACTCCTGCGCGATGCGGTAGATGCAGTCGGCCACCTCCTCCGACGGCTCGGGCATGGCATCGGGCAGCGCGGCGAAATCGCACGCCACGCCCGTGCGGGCGCTGAATGAATCGATGAGGTCGCGCAGCGCGCCCACCAGGGGTCGGTGATACAGCCCCTGCGGCCGGAGGTCCTCGATGATGCGCCGCGTGGCGGCGGCGGCTTCGATCACATTGCGCTGCGACTCCTCCAGCCACTGGCGGGCTTCCGCGGAATCGTGGTCGAGGGCGCCCTCGGCCATGCCCAACCGCATGTTCAGCGCCGCCAGCGACTGCTGCAGGTCGTCGTGCAGGTCGCGGGCGATCCTGCGCCGCTCCTCGGCCTGCACCCGCTCGCGATCGGCCACCAGCACCTGCAGCGCCGCCTGCGTCTCCTCGAGGGCCGCCCGATCGGCGCCCGCGAGCGGGCGATCGCGGATGGTGAGCAGGGCACCGCTCCAGCCATCGCCATCATCGATGGGCGTGACCGCGCACGCCACGGGCCGCGCCTCGGCCGCGCCCACGGCGCGGACGATCATCGGGGCCTCGTCGAGGCGGCCACCCGCGGCGGCCACGTCCACGGGAGAGCGCCCCTCGGGAAGCAGCGCGCCGTCCTCGTCGCGCACGTCCAGCAACTCCGCGATCTGCGCCACCCGGGTGGGCCGGGCGTCACCGGCCCCCAGCCCGCACATGGCGACGAGCGCGTGGTTCATCACCACCACCCGGCCATCGGACGCGATCACGGCCATCCCCACGGGAAGCCTCGCGAAGGCGGCCGCCAGGGCTGCCGCCGGGAGCGGTGCCTCAGGCACTCGCCCGGGATCGTCGTCGGGTGTCGTCATCGCGCTCCTGGCATCTCCTCGGACCCCCACCGTATCCGTTGGGTTCCCCCACGCGCATCGCTACTGCCCATGATCGCCTCGCGATCAGGCTCCGCGACCGGCATCCAGTCACGGTTCCCATGATTCGGCGCTCATGGGCACCCAGGCATGCGCCGGAACCCCGCTGGCGGGCCCGGGCGCGATGCGGTGTGCGGCCCCGCTCCTGCGCCGCAGCGACGGCGGCGTCTAATCTGCCGACGCACGCGGGTGTAGCTCAACGGTAGAGCAGGAGCCTTCCAAGCTTCTGATGGCGGTTCGATTCCGCTCACCCGCTCT
>JAFMJQ010000126.1 GCA_017853415.1 Thermoleophilia bacterium
GCGCGTGCATGACCGCATCGGCCTCACCGACTAGCGTCGGTGGCGCTGGCCCCTGCGATACGCGCGGCATTCGGGATCATGGTCGCGGCCGCCATGGCCGCCACCATCCTGGCGGGCCCCCAGACTGCGCGGGCGCAGGCCACGGCCCAGTCCACCGTGCTGACGGGCGCGCCGACGTCGGCGACCGACCGCACGCCGGTGCGGCTGGATGCCGACGTCTACATCCCTGAGGCCACCCCGGCACCCGCGGTGCTGCTCGCCCACGGCTTCGCCGGCAGCAAGCAGAGCGTGGCTGAGGAGGCGCAGATGCTGGCCGACGCCGGATTCGTGGTGCTGGCCTACAGCGCGCGCGGGTTCGGCAGGTCGACCGGGCTCATCTCGGTGAACGCCCCCGAGTTCGAGGTGGCAGACGCCTCGGCGCTCATCGATCACCTCGCCGGCCTGGGCACCGTGGAAAAGGAGTCATCCGGCGACCCCGTGGTGGGCGTGGCGGGAGGCTCATACGGCGGCGCCCTCGCCCTGCTCCTGGCCGGATACGACAGGCGCGTTGACGCCGTCGTCGCGGACATCACCTGGAACGACCTGGAGTCGTCGCTGTTCGGACAGGGCATGCGCAACACCGGCGCACCGGGCGCATACAAGAATCTGTGGTCGTCGTTCTTCTTCAGCGCCGGGCTGGGGTCGCCGCCGGGAAGGGCGGATATCTGCGGTCGGTTCACACCGGAGTGGTGCGCCGCCTACAACGGCATCGCCACGGGCCGACCCGTGTCCGCGGACGTGCGAACCCTCATGCGCCGGTCGTCGCCGGCCAGCGTGACCCGCCGCATCACGGTGCCGACGTTGCTCGGCGGCGGGCAGGCCGACAGCCTCTTCCTGCTTCAGCAGGTGAACGCGAATGCCCAGCAGATCCGGGCCGCGAACCCCGGCACGCCGGTCAAGGTGGTGTGGCACGGGCAGGGCCACGACGGGGGAGCCGACGAAGCGGAGCGCCTGAGGGCCCTGAGCCGGTCTTGGTTCGAGGCATATCTCGCCGGCGGACCCCCGGTGCCACTCGACTTCGAGGCATCGCTCGTGGCGAGCTCGGCGCTCGACCAGGACAACACCGAGGTGGAGATCCTCACCAGCCCGCGCTATCCGGGCCTTGGCGGCGACTCCCGGCGTGACATCCGCCTCGCGGGGACACCGCAGCAGATCCTCGCCCCGGCCGGGGGCGTGCCCGCGGCCCTGAGCTCGCTTCCGCGCATCGGTTCGGCAGGCGGCGGGCTGGCACTTCTCGATTCCCGGGTGGCTCCCAACCAGAGTGCGCAGTTCGCATCCGAGCCCCTGTCCGAACGCACGCGCGTCGTGGGGGCATCGCGGATCAGCCTCGATGTCGCGAGCAACGTCGCCCGCCAGTCGACGCTGTTCGTGGGCCTGCGCATTCAGACGGCGGCCGGTGCGCTGGTGCTGCCGAATGGGCTGGTCGCACCGGTGAGCGTGGCGCTTGGCCCCACCCCAAGGCGCATCGACGTGGAGCTCCCTGCGATCGTCGCCGACATTGCGGCCGGTGACCGCCTGGTGGTCACCGTCAACACCACCGACCAGGCGTTCCGCATGCCGCTGGAGCCCGCGATCTACACGGTTGCCCTTGCCGACCCCGGCCTGGTCATGCCCCAGGCCGACATGGCGGTGCGCGTGCAGGGAGTGCCGCTGTGGGGATGGCCGCTCATCGCGCTGGGAATCTGCATCGCGGTGGTGCTGGCGCTGGCGCTGCTACGGCCGCGTGCCCGTGGGGACATGCTGCGGCCCGATCTGGCGGACACACCGCTGGTGATCGAGGGCCTGGTGAAGCAGTTCCGCAAGAGCGTCCGCGCGGTGGCCGGCGTCGACTTCACGGTGCCTCGCGGCGTGGTGCTCGGCCTGCTCGGCCCCAACGGCGCCGGCAAGACCACCACCATCCGCATGGCGATGGGGTTGATACGCCCCACGGAGGGCAGCGTGTTCGTGTTCGGCGAGCGCGTGGTGCCCGGCGCCCCCGTGCTGTCGCGCATCGGCGCGTTCGTGGAGGGGCCCGGCTTCATGCCGCACCTCTCCGGACGCGAGAACCTGGATCTCTACTGGCGCGCGAGCGGCCGTTCGGGGGATCCGCATGTCGACGAGGTGCTCGAGATCGCCGGCCTCGGCCAGTCCATCGATCGCAAGGTCCGCACGTACAGCCAGGGCATGAGGCAGCGCCTGGGCATCGCACAGGCCATGCTTGGCCTGCCCGACATCCTGCTTCTTGACGAGCCCACCAATGGGCTCGACCCACCGCAGATCCGCGAGATGCGACAGATGGTGCGTGACTACGCCCGGGACGGGCGCACGGTCATCCTGTCGTCGCACCTGCTCGGCGAGGTCGAGCAGACGTGTACCGACGTGGTGGTCATGCACCGGGGACTGGTGGTGGCTACCGGGACCGTCGAGACGCTGCTGGCGGGCCGTACCGGTCAGCATCTCGAAGATGTCTTCATGGACCTGGTCGGGTCCGACCACCTCGCGAACGCCGGGCCACTGGTGGAGGGAGGGCACTGATGGACGGCTACTCGGCAGGGCGCACCCTGACCGTGCGCCTCGAACTGCTCCGGCAGATCCGCCGCCGCCGCACGGCCGTGGCGCTCGCGATCGTGCTGCTGCTCCCGGTGGTCGTGGTGCTGGCCGTGAAGTTCGGTCCCGAGGCCGGTAGCGGCGGGCTCGCGGATGGCGACTTCGACGTCTTCGGCCTGATGGCCGAGGGCCCGTGGAACTTCGCGCTCAGCGGGCTGCTGTTCACCTCGGCGTTCCTCCTGGTGCTGCTGGCAGCGATGTTCCTGGGCGATACCGTGGCGAGCGAGGCATCGTGGTCGACCCTGCGCTACCTGTTGGTCGCGCCCGTCCCGCGTCGAAGGCTGCTTTACGTAAAGCTGGTCGTCGGCCTGCTGCTCACCCTCGCGGTGCTGCTGGTGCTGGTGCTCACGTCGTTCCTGCTGGGGCTGATCGCCTTCGGCGGCGGCGGCCTGGCAAGCCCGCTGGGAGGTGATCTGGGGGCCGGGGAGTCGACCACGCGCCTGGCGGTGATCACCGGCTACATCGCGGTGACCCTGCTCGTACCAGCGGGGGTGGCCTTCCTGGCAAGCGTGTCCACCGACGTGCCGCTCGGGGCCGTGGGCGCAGGCGTGCTGGTGGTGGTCGTCGCGCAGATCCTCGACATCATCAACGCCCTCGGTCCGCTGCGCCAGCTCCTTCCCACCCACTATGCCGACGCATGGAGCGACGCCCTTGGCCCGGTCATCGTCTGGGGCGACATGGCCGTTGGCCTGGCCTACAACGTGGGGGTATTCGCGGCGCTCGTGGGAATCGCGATCTTGCGATTCGAGAGGAAGGACATTCTCTCCTAGCGCCGGAGGGCGGGAGAGCAGAATCGCACCGTCATCCGCACGTTCCGCGTACGGTGCCCCAACGCACACGACCACGGAGATTCCATG
>JAFMJQ010000127.1 GCA_017853415.1 Thermoleophilia bacterium
GGTCCCCGCGCTGGTGGCGGTGTCGATCGTGGCGATCATCATCGGCATGTCGGTGTCCCCGATCGGGCCGCTGGACGTCCGTGCGCAGGGCGCCGCCTACACCGGTGCGTTCGTGGGGCTGCTCGCGCCCACCATCACCCTGGCATGGGGATGGGTGGTCCTCGCAGGCGCGGTCTCGGGGCTGCTCTGGTCGCTCATCGGCCTGTACGTGCTGCCCGGCGTGGGTGGTCGGCTGGGCCTCGTCGCGCTCATGGGGTCGTCGGCGATCTACTGGGTGTCCAGGGCCCTGGGCTTCGAGCACGGATCCGTGCTGGTGCCTCAGGTCAACGGGCTCGCCCACATGGCCATCATCCCCATCGGCGGCGCCGCCGCCGTGATCACCTGGGTGCTCATCCAGCGCAGGGGGTGGGACTTCGCCCTGGCGTCGGGCGTCACCTCGCTGCTCGTGTGCGGGGGCATCTACATCGCGGACATGGGCGCCATCTCGCCGGTGCTCGCGGCGGGCTGGTTCGGCGGCACGATGGTGGGCCTCTCCACGCCCGCGCGCCTTCCGAATGCCGGGTGGGTGACGCTTGCGGGGCTCATGTACGGCGCGTACATGGTGCACTTCGAGGGCCCCCTCACCGGGCACGTGGGCGTGATCGGGGCCACGGGCACCATCGCGGTGTTCGTGGCAATGGGGGTGCTGCGGCTGGGCAGGTGGGTCACGCCGCGGGTGCAGCGGGGTGTCGCGCGCCCGCCGAGGGGCACGCCTGCGTGACGCCCCGCGCGGGCACCTACGCACTCGCCGTGGCGATGGTCGCGGGCATGATCGCGGTGTACGTGACCTCCTTCGTGGTGGCGCCGGACACCTGGATGCGCGTGCCCGCGGTGCTGCTCGGCGTGCTCGCGCTGGTGGGCGCCGGGCTGGCCATCGCCACGTCATCCCCCCCGGCCAGGGTCCGGCTCATGGACGTGGCGTCAGCCCTCGCCAGCACCCTCGCCACCTTCCTCCTCGCCCGCGACCTCGGCGTGGAGCCGGTGGTGGCCGCGTCGCTGGTGCTGGTGACCTTCGGCCTCGCCGCGCAGCCGCTCGGGCTCGTGGATGGCCGTGCTGCCCGCGCGGGCTTCGCGGGGGCCTTCGTGGGCCTCATCGGGCCCGCCGTGACCATCTCCTGGTACTGGGTGGCGCTGGCGGGAGCCATCGCGGGGGTGCTGTGGAGCCTCATCGGGCCGTCGGTCATGCCGGGCTTCGGCGGCCGCATCGGCCTGATGGCGTTCATGGGCGCGGTTGCCGCCTTCACCCTCGCCGACCTCGTCGGCGATCGCGGCAACGTGTCCCTGCTGCCCGTGCCGAGCGAGGTGCCGACCTGGTCGCTGCTGCCGGTGTGCGCGTTCGCCGCCCTCGTCACGTGGGTGCTCCGCAACCGCACGGGCCTGAACTACGCCACGTGCGTGGGCGTGCCCACCCTGGTGATCAGCGCCGGCATCGCCCTCGCGCCGAACCTCGGGAACCAGGGCGCGGTGATGGCCACCGCATGGCTCGGCGGCGCGGCGCTGGCAGGAACGTCACTCACGCGCCTGCCGAACGCCGGCTGGGTCTTCGTCGCCGCCCTGCTCTACGGCTGCCTGATGATGCGCTTTACCGGGCCGTACGCCGGGCACGCGGGCGTGATCGGCACCCTGGCCGTCATCGCCGAACTCGCCACGTTCGCGGCGCGCCGCACCCTGCAGCGGGTGGCCCTGCGGCTACCGGGAAAGCCGCGTGTGGCGTAGCAGCGTCGAGAGGCCCTGCTCGAGCTCCTCGGCGCACATCGTGCCGTCGGCCATCTGGCACTGCCGCAGCCGCTCGCCGATGAGGTGCAGCCCCACCTGGTCGAGCGCGGCGGTCACGGCCGCCAGCTGAACGAGCACGTCCTCGCACGCCGCGCCCTCGTCGAGCATGCGCTGCACGCCGCGCAGTTGGCCCTCGGCACGGCGCAGCCGCACCATGATCTGCTCACGGGTGGGCGGCGTGGACGCGGTGGTGGCCACGGCCTAGTGGCCCCCGCAGCCGCAGCCGCCACCGTGCGCGTGGCCGCCGGACCGCGCGGGCGCCGCGCCCGATGACGCCACCGCGGCCCCGGCCATCTGCGTGCTCGACCGCCCGGCCACGAATCCCGTGATCACCTGCTCGGCGGGCCGGCCGCACGATGGGCATGCCTTGTCCTCATCGCGCAGGAAGCCCTGCCGGAACACCTCGAACCCGGCATCGCACGACGTGCACCGGAGGTCGTAGGTCGGCATCGGGTCAGCCGCCCAGGCCGAGTGCCTGCTCGATGCCCGCGCGCGGCATGGCGCCCACGGCGTTGCGCACCAGCTGGCCGTTCTCGAACAGCCCGATGAACGGGATGCCCTGGATGCCGTAGCGCTGCGCGATGTCCGGCGCGTCGTCCACGTTGACCTTGCCCACCACGATGTCCTCGCGGTCGGCGGCGATCTCGTCGATCACCGGGGCGATCATGCGGCACGGGCCGCACCACGGCGCCCAGAAGTCCACCACCACCGGCTTCTCGCTCTCGAGCACGAGCCCCTGGAAGGTGTCGCTGGTGATCTCGATGACCTCGCCCATCTCGTCTCCTCGTCAGTCGGCGGACGCGCTCGCGCCCGCGTGGTCGCCGGCTCCGGCCTCCTGGGCCTCGAGCCATCTCTCGGCGTCGATCGCCGCCATGCAGCCGCTTCCCGCGGCGGTGACCGCCTGCCGGTAGACGGTGTCCTGGACGTCCCCGCACGCGAAGACGCCGTCGATGTTGGTGTAGGTGCCGCCCGGGGTGGTGACCAGGTAGCCCTCGTCATCCATGTCGAGCAGCCCCTCGAACAGCGACGTGTTGGGCTGGTGCCCGATCGCCACGAACATGGCCGCGGCGGGGATGACGTCCTCCTCGCCGGTGACGGTGTCGCGCACCTTCACGCCGGTCACGACGTCCTCGCCCTCGACGTCCTCCACCACGGCGTTCCAGCGCACGGTGATCTTCGGGTTCTCGAGCACGCGGTTGGCCATGATGGCCGACGCGCGGAACTCCTCGCGCCGGTGCACCACCGTGACGCTCTCGCACATGCGGGTGAGGAAGAGGGCCTCCTCCATGGCGGTGTCGCCGCCGCCCACCACCACCACGGGCTTGTCCTTGAAGAAGAACCCGTCACAGGTGGCGCAGGCGCTCACGCCGCGGCCCATCAGGCGCTTCTCGCCCTCGATGTCCAGCCACTTCGCCGATGCACCGGTGGACACGATGACGGCGTTGCCCACGTGCTCGTCGTTGCCCACCCATGCCCGGAAGGGCCGCTCCGAGAAGTCGACCCGGCTCACGTCGGCCGTGATGAAGCGCGTGCCGAACCGCTCGGCCTGCTGGCGGAACAACTGCATCATCTCCGGCCCCTGCACGCCGTCGGGGAACCCCGGGTAGTTCTCGACGTCGGTGGTGATCATCAACTGGCCACCGGCCCCGTAGCCCT
>JAFMJQ010000128.1 GCA_017853415.1 Thermoleophilia bacterium
CTCAACCCTGTGAGCGTTACCGCGAGGGCGGCCTTCGGGCCGCCCTCGCGCGTTTGCTACGCGGCCGAGGCGTACCCGGCGTAATTGCGCGGCGCCGGCAGTTCCCGGCCTTCCTCGCGCTCGTATTCGGCGTACGCCGCGAGCGCCTCGCGCATGCGGCTTTCCACCTCGTCACGGGTCTTCCCCAGGGCAACCACCCCGTCGATGTCGGGCAGCCACGCACCCCAGGCTCCGTCCTCGGCGGTCTCATGGATGACGAGGTACTCGGTCATGGCATGTCCTCCAGTCCGGTGGTGCGTCGAATGGACGCCGGAATTCCTACCGGCACGGTATCGGAGTCCTTCCCGGCCACAACCACGCGTCCATGCCCAGTGGGCCCCTCCATGTCTCGTGCGATCCCGACTGGCGAACCTTTTCCCACCCCGCGGCAATGAGGGCGGCGCGAACTTCTCGGTCCTTCTTCGGCATGCGCCGAACGTACGAAGCAGCGTCTTGCGCATGGGTGACGCAGCGCGCCGATTGACGCGAACGATCGTGCCGACTTCGGCTGGGTTCAGGCGGTGATGCGGGCGTGCACCTCGGCACCCCCGGTGGGCGCGAGCACGCCGATGGGGTGGTCCGGTGGCGAGAGTGAAAATCGGGTATACAAGCCAACATCAAATAGCAGAAGCCTGCTATAAACAAACAAGCCCGGTATGCAAACGAGTCAGGAGACCCTCCATGTCTGAGAACAACCCCGAGCGCGAGGGCCATAGCCGCCTGCGTCGCTCCGCACCCCTTGTGGTGTCGGCCATCGCCCTGACCCTTGCCGCAGGCGGCATCGGCGTTGGCGCCGGCGCGCTCATCACCGGGGCCGACATCAAGAACGGCAGCATCACCGGTGTCGACATCAAGAGCGGCAGCATCGCCGGCGACGACATCAAGCCAGGCTCGATTCAGGTGAGCGACCTGAGCAAGGGCGCCCTGAATGGGCTGGACGGCAAGGACGGCAAGGACGGCGCGCAAGGACCAGCAGGCCCAGCAGGGCCCGCGGGCCCTGCTGGGCCTGCTGGTGCGCGTGGCGCAAGTGGCGCGGGCGGTGGCGGCATGCCCCCCATCCTCGACGCGAACGGCCAGGAAGTGCCGAACGTCCTTCAGGGGTCTGCCTCATACGATTTCTCAACCAATGCGGTCAACAATTTTTGGATCCGCCTGAACGGCAAGAATTGGCAGGTCCAAAGCGACGGACAAGTGGCAATGCCCTATAACGACCAACGTAATCGGATAATCTGGTTCAACAATACGTGTTCCGGTCAGGCGTATCTCCTAACTCCCCCGACAGGCGACGCCTTGCGTACCGCTGTGTTCCGCACACCCCATGATGGGACCGACGAGCCAGCCTATTGGGCGGCGGATTCGACCACATTGACGGAGTGGACGCGCGGGTCACCGCGTTCTGGCTATGACGATTGGGGTGTGTGTCGGCACAACGATGGTTGGGGCGAATTCAACCCAGATCAGCCGACGCAGCCGGCTGTGCCCGTGAGTCGGCGAGGCCCCCTTGTGGCGCCAGTCGAGCTCGATGGCCCTTTCCGCTTCGAACCGGTTACGAACTGACGGAGAGGACCGCTTCACCAAGGCACAGGGCGAGGACTGATCTCCTCAACCCCTTGAGTGTTCCCGCGAGGGCGGCCTTCGGGCCGCCCTCGCGCGTTTTCTCAGGCGGTGATTCGGGCGCGCACCTCGGCGCCACCGGAGGGCGCGGGTGCGATGGTCCAGCTGCCCCCGGTCGCCTCGGTGAGCACCGCGCTGCCGAGGCCCGGCGCACCCTCGCCCAGGCCGATGCCGTTGTCGGCAACTTCCACCACAACGTCACCTGAGGCGCCGTCGGCCGATACGCGCACGGTTACCGCGCTGGCCGCTCCATGGATCGATGCATTGGCCAGGCACTCCTGCACCACGTTGCCGATGCGCTGTAACGCCTCGGCGGGGGGCGGTGACGAGGGCAGATCCCAACTGATGCTGAGCATGCCCTGCCACGTCGCATCAATCGCATCGCGCAGCGCTTGCAGATCGTGAGTGGTCGGGGGTGCCTCGTCGGCATCCACCCGTGCCACCGCCACGCGGGCCTCGGCGATGGCCCGCTCAAGCGCCACCTGATCTCCGCGGTTCACGGCGTCCTGGATGGCATACGCCGATGCCACAAGCCCGGCCTGCACGGTGCTGTGCAAGTGCCGCGCCAGATCGTGCTGCATGCGCTCGGTGGCCTCTTCCAGGGCGAGACGCTCCATCTCGGTCTCCTCAACCTGCGTGCGCAGGGCGCGGATGTCGGCTTCCTGCATGCGCAGGCCGGTCTGAACCCAGGTCACCAGCACTGTGAGCACGATGAGTGTGCCCACGAGGGCCAGGCGAGCCCACGGTGCTTGGCCCAGAAAGCCGTGCCCGGCCGGGGCGGTGAGCCACCACGCGATGAGGGCGGGCAGTGTTGCCACCACTATGGATGCGATGCCGATGATGCGCGCGCGAGCGAAGTGGGGCGGTGGGGCGAGGCGCCGGATGGCGGCGCTGCCGAGGGGGTAGAAGATTGCCATGCCGGCCAGCGCCATCAATGCGCCTGCTGCGGCGAGGGCCCAGGTGGCCTTGATCGCGATGCTCGGCACCGCGATGACGAACCACAGAACGAACGGCAGCAGCACAGGGAGCGGGGTGGACAGGCTGGCGCGCTCGAGAGCGCGGAACTCCGGGCGCCGCGTGGATGGCGTGTTGGCCTGCGCCCACAGGGCATGGCTCGCGGGGCGTACCGACGCGCTGGCGGCATCGAGCAGCGCATCCGACAGCCCCGGGTCGATGCCAGACAATGCTGCCCTGTCGAGCGTCTCAAGCCGTTGCTCGAGGTCGGTGCGTATTCGCTGCGTCGCCACCGCCCGGGCCGCGCTCAGCGCGCCGGATGTGCGCAGTCGCGTGGCCTCGGCGTTCACCTCAAAGCGCAGCAGTCGTGCGCGTTCCCCTGCATACCAGTCGTTGACGGCGATCACGTAGGTGATGAGCAGGACTGCGACGAGCGTGCCGGGAATCACGCTCGCCGCGGTGGTGATCACCCCGCTCACTGTGTGCAGCGGACCTGAGTCGCCCCTTGCGCCGACGAGAATTGTGATGAACCTGGTGATGCCCAGAAGAAGCCAGAAGGCGATGACCCACGGGAGTGCCACAGGGCTCGTGCGGCTGTTGCGGAACATGGTGAAGTGCGCCCCCACATACAGGACGCTCAGCAGCAGCCATTGCAGCGCGACCGTCTTCACGATCACGTCGGTCTCCGCTCCGCTCAGGGTCTTCACCCCGGGCACCGTCAGGAGCAACGCGACCGAGCTGATCAGCCAGACGCGAACCGAGGTGGCCCAGCGGCCACCGAGAAGCTCAGCCGGCCGGGGGCGAGGACGTGTCGCTGGCACTGCCGGC
>JAFMJQ010000129.1 GCA_017853415.1 Thermoleophilia bacterium
AGGGGGTGGGGGCCGCGCTGTACCGCGAGTTCGGGCGGCGCGCCGCGCAGCGGGGGTGCACGCGCATCCGGGCGCTTGCCGCACCGCAGCGTGATGGGTCAATCGCGTTTCACCGGGCGCTGGGCTTCGACGGCCCGCTCGAGGCGGGCTACCTCGGCCCGGGCGAGGACCGCATCGTGTTCGAGAGGGCCCTGCCGATCCCGTGAGCGACCTTCCGCCACCGCCGCAGGGTGGGGAGGAGCAGTGGGTGCACCGGCACCTGGCCGGGCTCTTCGCGGGCCCCGGCAATCCCTCGGGGCGCTTTCGCGGCGGGCAGGCGGCCGCCGATGCGGCGCTCGCGGCCTTCGACGTGCGCGGGTACGCGTCGCACCGCAACGAGGTGTGGCCGCCGTCGGCCCGCGGGGCGTCGGGGCTCTCGCCGTGGATCCGCCACGGGCTCATCAGCCTGCCGCGCGCCTGGAGCCACGTCGCTGGTGGCCCGGCGCGTGACGTCGAGAAGTTCCGCGACGAGCTGATGTGGCAGGAGTACGCGCGGCATCTGTACGCGCGCATGGGCAGCGCCATCGGGCGGCCGCTGCGGGCGTCTGCCGCGCCAGACCGTGGGTCGTCCACCCCGCAGGTGCTCGACCGCCGCATGGCGTGCATCGACCTCGTGGTGGGCGAGCTCGAGGACGATGGGTGGATGGTGAACCAGACCCGCATGTGGCTGGCATCCCACTGGGCCGTGCGCCACGGCGCGGCGTGGGATCGCGGCGAGCTGTGGATGCGCCGGCGGCTGCTCGACGGCTCGCGCGCGGCCAACGCCCTCGGCTGGCAGTGGACCGCCGGGCTGGCCACGGGCAAGCGCTACGGGTTCGCGCGCGGCCAGGTGGAGCGCCGCGCGCCGGGCACGTGCGAGCGGTGCGACCTACGCGCCTCGTGCCCCATCGAGCGCTGGCCCGCCGACGACGACCCCCTGCGCCTCGACCCCGACCCCCGGTTGCGCGCTGACCCCGACCCCGGTGCCACCGCCGGGCCCGAGCGGCCCGAGCAGAGCGGTGAACCCGCGGGCGTGTGGATTACCGCGGAGTCGCTGGGTGATGACGACCCGGCACTCGCGGCGCACCCGGCGCTGCCCGCGGTGTTCGTGTTCGACGAGGGCTACCTCACGCGGCTGCGCCCGGCGGTGAAGCGCCTGGTGTTCATCGCCGAGTGCCTTGCCGACCTGGCCTCGCGGCGGCCGGTGGAGGTGCATCGGGGCGATCCCGTCCGGGTGCTGGCGGGTCGGGCCGTGGCCGCCACCTTCACGCCGGTGCCCGGCTGGCGCGCCCGCGCCCGCACGATCGACCCCGTGGTGGTGCATCCGTGGCCGTGGCTGCGGCGCCCCACAGGCGGCAGCGTGGCGTCGTTCAGCGCATGGCGTGGGGGGTCATCCCGGCCCCGGCGAGGAACCCGGCGATCACGCGGCTGAGGGTGCCGCCGCGCCAGGCGAGCGGGCTCTCGGAGTCGTCCTCCACCACGAACTCCGCTCCCGGGATGATGTCGGCCCAGCGCTCGGCCACGCGCAGCGGGTGCTCGGGGTCGAGCCGATCGCGGCTGCCGATCACCAGTGTGGGGCAGGTGATTCCCGCGAGCGCCTGCTCGCCGTCGAACGCCGCGCCTCGCGGGGTGGCACGCAGGGCCGCGGCCACGGCGTCGGGGTGCGCATGCCGTGCCAGCCGCTGGCGCATCACCGTGCGGATGAGGGTGAGGCTCGCCGGGTCGACCCCCGGGTCGCCGTAGGCCTGCACGAATCCGTCGGGGCCGCCGTGCTCCAGGCCCGCCGCAAGGCGTTCCCATCGGTCGGGGTCGGCGGTGGGGGCGCCGAGATGGGCGGGCGTGATGGCCACGAGTGCCTGCACGCGATCGGGGTGGCCCAGCGCCACGGCCGCTGCCACGGCCGATCCCATCGACATTCCCACCAGGGCGGCCTGCTGCACGCCCCGGTCGTCGAGCACCCTCACGGCGTCGGCTGCCATCTGGTCGTAGCGGTAGTCGTCGGGCGAGGGGGCGGGCGACGACTCGCCGTGCCCCCGCGCGTCGTAGGCGATCACGCGGTATCCATCGCGCTCGAGCGCGGTGGACCCATGCACCACGTACCGCCGGGTGGCCGACAGGCCGTGCAGCATGAGGATGGCCGGCCCGCGGCCGTCGTCGTCGCCCCGCAGGGTGACGCCCCCGGCGGTCACCGCGAATGCGCTCACGCCGCCTGCTGCAGCACGTCGAACAGGCTCGCCGAGTGGCGCTCCACGAACGCCGGGCCCACGCCCTTCACGTCGAGAAGCGCCTGCTCGTCGGTGGGCCTGCGCACGGCGATGCTGCGAAGCGCCGCGTCGGCGCACACGGTGTAGGCCGGCTTGCCGTCGGCGCGCTCGCGGCGCCAGGCGCGCAACTGCTCGAACAGGGCCTCGTCCTCGGGGGCCATGTCACCCGCGCCGGCATCACGCGGGTCGGGGGTGGCCGCGGACCGACGGCCCACGGGCGCAGCGCTCGGCGTGCTGGGTGCCACGAGGTCGGCCTGCGGGGTGCACACGTCGCAGCACCGGCCGCTCGGCGCACCCGGGGCCGGATCGCCGAAGTGGTCGAGAATCGCCTGGCGCCGGCAGGTGGCGCCCTCGATATAGGCGTTGATGGCCCGGTAGGCCGTCCACGCGCGGTCGCGCGCCACGCGCCCGCCATCCTCGCCCTGGTGCTGGTTGGCGAACCGGATGAGGCGACCCAGGTCGGCGCGCATGGCCAGCAGCACCGCGCGCCCGGGCAGGCCGTCGCGCCCCGCCCGCCCGGCCTCCTGGTAGTAGCCCTCGAGCGAGGTGGGTATCGACCAGTGCCACACGCCGCGCACGTCGGCGCGGTCGATGCCCATGCCGAACGCATTGGTGGCGGCGATGACGTCGGCATCCCCCGACATGAAGGCGTCCTGTGACGCCATGCGGTCGGCATCGGCCATGCCGGCGTGGTACCCGACCGCCCGGAACCCGCGCGCGGCGAGCCCCTCGGCGACCTCCTCTGTGGCCTTGCGGGTGCCGCAGTAGACGATGGCCGGAAGGCCGTCGGGCGCGCGCAGCCCCTGCTCGAGCATGGCCCACTTGCGGGCCACCGCACCGCGGCCGTCGAGCCGCGCGACGTCGAAGGCCAGGTTGGGCCGGTCGAATCCCGTGCGCACGGTCACCGGGTCGCGCAGGCCGAGCCGGGCGGTGATCTCATCCGACACCCCGGGCGTTGCCGTGGCGGTGAGTGCCATCACCGCGCGCGGGGCCAGCACGTCGCGAAGCCGCGCGAGCTGCAGGTATTCGGGCCGGAAGTCGTGGCCCCACTCCGACACGCAGTGCGCTTCGTCGATGGCCAGCAGGTCGACCGGGTTGGCCTGCACCGCCCGCGTGAAGGCCTCGTGCGCGAAGCGCTCGGGCGCGCACAGCA
>JAFMJQ010000042.1 GCA_017853415.1 Thermoleophilia bacterium
GAGGAGGCTCCCGCCGAGGACGCCGCCCAGGCCACGGGCGAGGAGGCTCCCGCCGAGGAGGAGAAGCCCAAGCGCAGGCGCACCACGCGCAAGAAGGCCGATGAGGAGGCTCCCGCCGAGGACGCCGCCCAGGCCACGGGCGAGGAGGCTCCCGCCGAGGAGGAGAAGCCCAAGCGCAGGCGCACCACGCGCAAGAAGGCCGACGAGGAGGCTCCCGCCGAGGACGCCGCCCAGGCCAAGAGCGCCACGAAGGCCACGACCAAGTCGGCTGCCAAGGCCGACGCGGACGACGAGAAGCCCGCGAGCCGCCGACGCGTGAGGCGCAGCAGCGCCGCCGAGAAGGCCGAGGAGGAGGCCGCCGCCGAGTAGGCGGCCTCCTCCGGCGGTTCCCGCCGTTCTCAGGGCGCCGTAGGGCGTCACGGCTAGCCTGCGCCCGTGTCGTCACTAGGCATCCTGGGCAACACCCTCGCGTCGCCGATGATCCTGGCGTTCATCCTCGCGGTGATCGTCACGGCCCTCGGCAGCGACCTGCACTTCCCGAAGGCGCTGTCGACCACCCTGTCGATCTACCTGCTGCTGGCGATCGGCTTCAAGGGCGGCACCGCCCTGGCGAACGAGCAGGTGGCGGGCATCGCCTTCCCCCTGCTGGCCACGCTTGCGCTGGGAATCGTCACCCCGCTGATCGCGTATGTGGTGGCCAGGTGGATCCTTCCCATCGGGAAGATCGACGGCTGCGCCCTGGCGGCCCATTACGGGTCGGTATCCGCGGTCACGTTCGCCGCATCGCTCACCGTGCTCACGGAGTCGGGCGTGCCGGTGGAGGGCTACGCGCCGGCAATGCTCGCGCTGCTGGAGATCCCCGGCATCATCGTGGCGCTCACGCTGGCGGCCGACCAGGTGAGCGAGGCCCGCCAGGGGTGGGCGGGCGCGCTGCGCGAGGCGATCCTCGGACGCAGCATCGTTCTGCTGGCCGGTGGGCTCATCATCGGATGGATCGCCGGGCCGGAGCGCATGGAGCTCGTCAACCCCCTGTTCAAGGACCTCTTCTTCGGCGCGCTCACGCTGTTCCTGATCGACCTGGGCGTCACCGTGGTGCGCCGCGCCACGGGGCTTCGCCAATACGGCCCGCGCCTGGTGGTGATGGGAATCGTGGTGCCGCTGATCAACGGCACGCTCGGGGTGATGCTGGGAACCGTGGCGGGCCTGTCGGTGGGCGGGGCGACCGTGCTCGGGGTGATGGCCGCGAGCGCGTCGTACATCGCGGCGCCGGCGGCGGTGCGCATCGCGCTGCCCGATGCCAACCCGGCCCTCTACCTCACGGCGGCGCTGGGCATCACATTCCCCTTCAACCTCATCGTGGGGATACCCCTCTTCTACTGGCTGGCGCAGGCCGTCGGCGGCTAGCGCCGTCCCCAGCGGGCATCATTCAGGTATGAGCGCCACAGATGACCTGCTGCATTACTCGAAGGAATGGGCCGCCTCGTTCACCCAGGGCGACCTGGGCGTGGAGCCCACCCTCAAGCTCGCCGTGGTCGCGTGCATGGACTCCCGCCTCAACCCGCAGGCCCTCCTGGGCCTGCGCCCCGGCGAGGCCCACTACATGCGCAACGCGGGCGGAACCGTCACCGACGACATGATCCGCTCGCTGGTGATCTCGCAGAGGTTCCTCGGCACGCGCGAGATCATCCTCATCCACCACACCGACTGCGGGATGCTGCGCTTCACCGACGACGACCTGCTGCGCTCGCTGCACAACGAGACGGGCATCCGGCCCACCTGGGCGGTGGAGACCTTCGCGGACACCGAGGAGGACCTGCGGATGTCCATGCGCAGGGTGCGCACGAGCCCGTTCATCCCGTACACCGACCAGGTGCGCGGCTTCATCTACGACGTCACCACCGGGAAGCTCGGCGAGGTGCAGGCCTAGCCACGCGCCGGTCAGGTGGCCTCGACCGGCTCCTCGCTGATCTGCTCGCCCTCGGGCGCGCTGCGTGCCAGGCGGAACGCCCGGATGACCGGCGCGTGGGGATCCTGCAGCGACACGATCACGTAGAGGGGTTCGGGGAAGAACGCCAGCTCCACGTCGGTCTTCGACGGGTAGGCCGCCGATCGGGTGTGCGAGTGGTAGATGGCCACCATGTCCTCGCCGGCGTCGTCGATGGCATCCATGAGCTCCATCTGCTCGCGCGGGTCCATCACGTACATGAAGGGCGTGCCCTCCGCGTTGGTGGCGGGCAGCACGCGGGTGGCCTCGTCACCGTGGCCGGCGATGAGGCCGCAGCACTCGTTGGGGAACTCCTCGCGGGCGTGCGCGATGATCTGGTCGGCCAGCGACGCGGGCAGCTTCACGGCAGCGGTGCGCCTACCAGAAGACGCCGTTGTCGAGGGTCTCCTCGACCGACTCGATCTCGTCGGTCCAGATGCCCGCCGACAGGTACTTCCAGCCGCCGTCGCAGACGATGCCCACGACGGTTCCCTGGTCCATGCCCTGCGCCACGCGCGCACAGGTGTGGAACACCGCGCCGCTCGACACACCGGCGAAGATGCCGTGCTCGTCGGCCAGGCGACGGGTCATGACGATGGCGTCCATGTTCTCGACCAGCAGCTTCCGGTCGAGGCGCGAGAGGTCGAGGATCGGCGGGATGAAGCCGTCGTCGAGGCTGCGCAGGCCGCTCACCGGGTCGCCCTGCATGGGCTCGCAGGCGATGATCTGGATGTCGGACCGGTGCTCCTTGAGCCGCCGCGACGATCCCATGAGCGTGCCGCCCGTGCCGAGGCCGGCCACGAAGGCGTCGATCTCGGGGCAGTCGCGCACGATCTCGGCCGCCGTGCCCTCGTAGTGCGCGCGCGGATTGGCCGGGTTGCCGTACTGGAAGAGCATGGGGATGCCCTCCTCCTCGGACAGCCGCTTGGCCATCTCCACCGAGCCATTCGACCCGGTCTCGCCCGGGCTCTCGACGATCTCTGCGCCGTAGATCTGCAGCAGCCGGCGGCGCTCCTCGGTGACGTTGTCGGGCATCACCGCGATGAGCTTGTAGCCGCGCACCCGGGCGATCATGGCCAGCGAGATGCCGGTGTTGCCGGAGGTGGGCTCCATGATGGTGTCGCCCGGGCGGATGATTCCGCGCTCCTCGGCATCGTCGATGAGGCTCTTGGCGGTGCGGTCCTTGATCGAGCCCGTGGGGTTGTGGCTCTCCATCTTCGCGAGGATCCGCACGTCGGGGTTGGGCGACAGGCTCGACACGTCGATGAGCGGCGTCTCGCCGATGGAGGCCACGATGTCCTCGGACACCTCCTGCGGCGGGGCCTCGAGTCCGGTGCGGCTCATCGCGCGCCTCCTGCCATGGCGGGAAGGATCATCAGGGTGTCGCCATCGCCCACCGGCGTGTCGGTCCACTGCAGCAACCGGGCGTCCTCGTCGTTCACGTACACGTTCACGTACTTGTGCAGCTCACCATCGGGCGTGAGGATCTGCGCGCCCACGGCCGGGTGCTGATCGCACAGGTTGGTGAGCACCTCGCCCACCGTGGCGCCCGAGACGTCCACCGTGCGCTCGCCGCCCGCGGCCTGCCGCAGCACCGGAGGGATCTTCACGGTGCTCACGCGCCGGCACCCACGGGGTCGTGGCTGCCCACGCCGGCGCACCAGGCCTCGTAGTCGCGCAGCTGCAGGTCGGCGTTGGGACCGCACGACGGGCAGTCGGGGTCGCGCCGCACCTTGAGCTCGGTGAAGGTCATGCCGAGGGCGTCGTAGATGAGCAGGCGGCCCGAGAGGGTGTCGCCGATGTCCAGCAGCACCTTGATGGCCTCGGTGGCCTGGATGTTGCCCATCACGCCGCAGAGCACGCCGAGCACGCCGGCCTCGCCGCACGAGGGCGCGAGGTCGGGCGGCGGGGGCTCCGGGAACAGGCACCGGTAGCAGGGGCCGTCGTAGGGCGTGAACACCGAGGCGTGGCCCTCGAAGCGCAGGATGCTCGCGTGCACCAGCGGGGTGCGCGTCATCAGCGAGGCATCGGCCAGCAGGTAGCGCGTGGGGAAGTTGTCGGCGCCATCCACCACGACGTCGTACTGCTCGAGGAGGTCGAGGACGTTGTCGCGGTTCACGCGGAAGGGGTGCACGTTCACCTGCACCTCGGGGTTGAGCGCGCGGATGGCCTCCTTGGCGCTCTCGCCCTTGTTCACGCCCACGCGATCGGTGGTGTGGATGATCTGGCGCTGCAGGTTGCTCTCGTCCACCACGTCGTCATCCACGAGGCCGATGGTGCCCACGCCGGCCGCGGCCAGGTAGTACGCCGCCGGCGAGCCCAGGCCGCCGGCGCCGATGAGCAGGGCCTTGCTGTCGAGCAGCTTGAGCTGGCCCTCCTCCCCCACCTCGGGGATCAGCACGTGGCGCGAGTAGCGCGAGCGCTGGGCCGGGCTGAGGATGCGCGGCACCTCGACGGGGTAGTTGTTCTGCTTCCACCGGGCGAACCCGCCCGCGAGGTTGGTGACGTTGCTGTAGCCCATGTCGCTGAGCGTCTTGGCCGCGAGCAGCGAGCGCTGGCCGCTGGCGCACGAGATGAGCAGTTCCTGGTCGGTGCCCGAGGTCACGTTGCCCACGCGGCTCTCGAGGAACCCGCGCGGGATGTGCACCGCGCCGGGCAGGTGCCCCTGGTCCCACTCCGCGGTCTCGCGGACGTCGATGATGAGCGGGCCGTCGCCGGCCTCCACCTTGGGGGCCACGTCGGAGGGCTCCACCTCGGGGATGACCTCGCGGGCCGCCGCGAGGAGGTCCTGATAGCTCGGGGACATGCGGTTGCCTGCCTCGTTCCTCGTTTCCCGGAAAAACCGGGGGTAATAGTAGCAATTAGTCCGCGAGGGCTTCCGGGGGCGTAACCTCGGAACCCCTGAGGGCCGCCGACGATACCGGGCGGCGACCCGCGTGGAGGGACGTACGGCGTGGCGCAACCAATACCCAAGAGCGAGTTCGTGAACCCCGACGCACGGGTGAGGTGCCCCACGCCCGACTGCTGGGGCGACCTGGTGCTCTTCCCCACCGGCAACGTCGACCAGGACGGCATCCCGGAGTTCTCGAATGCCACGCTCTGCCCGCTCTGCATGACGGGCTTCGACCTGCAGCCCGACATCACCGACCGCGACCTCTACCTGCGGGTGTCGTGGATCCGCGCGAACCCTGGCGAGCCGCTGCCCGACGAGGTGGGTCCGCAGGACCTCGAGGTGGACGACTCCGACGGGGGCCGGCCCTGAGCAACGCCCCGGACCTCTTCGGCGATGCGGTGGAGCGCACCCTCTCGGGCACGCGTCCACTGGCCGCGCGCATGCGGCCGACGTCGCTCGACGAGGTGGCCGGGCACGCCGACCACCTCGGGGCCGAGGGCTTCCTGCGGCGGGCCATCGCCGACGACGACGTGCCCTCGCTCATCCTCTACGGGCCGCCGGGCACCGGCAAGACCACCCTGGCCCGCGTGGTGGCCACGAGCACCCGGGCCGAGTTCGAGGAGCTCTCGGCGGTGTCCGCCGGCCTCGCCGACGTGCGGGCCGTGATGCAGCGTGCGCGCGACCGGCTGGCGGCGGGCACGCGCACCGTGCTGTTCATCGACGAGATCCACCGCTTCACCAAGAGCCAGCAGGACGCCCTGCTGCCGGCGGTGGAGGACGGCCTGGTGGTGCTGATCGGCGCCACCACCGAGAACCCGTACTACGAGGTGAACGCCGCCCTGGTGTCGCGCATGCGCGTGCTGCAGCTGACGTCGCTCTCGGCCGAGGACATCCTCGCCCTGGTGGAGCGCGCGATCGCCGACGAGCGCGGGCTGGCGGGAACGGTCACCGTCGACCCCGGGGCGCGCGAGGTGATCGTGCGCATGGCCGGCGGCGACGCCCGGTACGCGCTCAATCTGCTCGAGGCGTCGGCCGGGCTGTCCGGTGACGCGCCCGTGACCGCCGAGGTGGTGGAGCGTGCCGCGGGCGGGCGTGCCGTGGTGTACGACAAGGACGGCGACCAGCACTACAACGTGATCTCCGCGTTCATCAAGTCGCTGCGCGGAAGCGACCCGGACGCCGCGCTGTACTGGATGGCCGTGATGATCGAGGGCGGCGAGGACCCGAAGTTCATCGCCCGGCGCATGATCGTGGCGGCCAGCGAGGACATCGGCAACGCCGACCCGCGGGCGCTCGAGGTGGCGGTGGCCGCGGCCCGGGCCCTGGAGTTCGTGGGCCTCCCCGAGGCGCGCATCAACCTGGCGCAGGCGGCCACGTACCTGGCGCTCGCGCCCAAGAGCGACGCCGCGTACCGCGGAATCGACGCGGCCCTCGACCGGGTGCGCCACGAGGGCGCGCGCGTGCCGCCGCTGGCGCTGCGCGACGCCAGCGGCCCCAACCGCGAGCACCTCGGGCACGGCACCGGATACGTGAACCCGCACGGGGCACCCGGGCGCGTGACCGGTGCCTCGTGCATGCCGGAGGGCCTCGAAGCCCAGCGCTTCTACGAGCCCGGTGGAGTGGGGCCGGAGGGCGAGTTGGCGGCGCGGCTGGCGGCCCTGCGCGCGCGGGCGCGCGGCGCCGCGGGGTCTGACACGATGCCGCCGGCAGCCGACCGGGAGGACGACGGGTGAGCATCGAGGTGCAGGTGGGGCCGATGTCGGCGGGCGAGTTCCGCCGGCTCTTCCGCTACGCGGAGGCCGAGTCGTCGGGCGATCGCGCCCAGGGCAAGGCCGAGGACCCCCTCCGCACGGTGGCCGAGATCATCGTCCGGTACGGCGGCACCGCCCAGGGCGAGGAGGTCTTCCGCGTCTCCCTCCCCGACGACGCCGATGACGAGATCTTCGCGATCCGGGCGTCGCTCATCCGCGAGGGCGTGTCGCACCGGCTCGAGCAGCAGCTGGACGGCGGGCTCACGGAGGAGGTCTCGTGGCACACCCACGGCGACCACGACCACGAGCGCGCCGTGGTGCGCACGCGGCGCGGCGACGTGGCCCTGCTGGCGGCCGCCTGGGCCGAGATGGCCGTCACGTGCCCCGACCTGGACATCCGCGACCGCCTCAATGACTACTTCTTCGTCGACGCCACGGGGCACCACATCACGGAGATCCCGCTCGACGTGGACGAGGACATCCCGGACGCCGACCGCGAGGTGGGCGGGGTGCCGCTGCTGCTCGGCGATGAGTGGGCGCTGGTGGCCCGCTACCACGGCGATCTGGAGCTGCGCGACCGGCTGAACGACCTCTTCGCCGGGCGCCGCGAGCTCGGCGTGCCCGGCGAGCCGGACGAGCTCGGATAGCGCGATGGGGGCGGGCGGCGACCTGAGCGCGGAGGAGCGCGCGCGCGTCGCGCCCTACGTCACCGACCCCTCGGGCCCGGTCTTCGCCCTGCGGGGGCTTCCCGAGGCGGTGAAGGGCGCGCTGTTCGCCCGGTACTCGCGAAGCCCGAACTCGGTGCGGCGAATCCTGCTCGAGGAGTTCCTCTCGGATCACGCGGCCGGGAGCGAGGCGCTGCCGGCCGCGTGGGATGCCGCCGGGGGCGAGGTGGGCACCGACCGCGCGCGGGAGTTCTTCCAGCGCGTGCTGGCCGACTACGGCGACGACTCGGTGGCGCAGCTGGGCGGCGCGCACGTGGCGATCGAGGGCGCGAGCAACGTGCTCACCAAGGTGATCGAGTGGGGGCGCCTGGCGTCGTACCTCGAGCAGTCCACGCGGTACGTGCCCTACACCGAGCGGGTGGACGGCCGCTGGAAGTACGTGCGCCCGCCCGGCATCGCCGCCGATCCCGGGCTGCTGGCGCGCTACGAGCAGGTGCTGGACGATGCCTTCGTCACCTACGCGCGGCTCTTCGACGCCGTGCTCGACCACCTGGTGGCCCGCGATGGCTCGGGCGCCGACGACGCCGCGGCCCGGCGTGCCCTGCGTGCCCGGGCCCTCGATGCCGTGCGCGGGTTGCTGCCCGCCGCCACCACCGCCAACCTCGGCGTGTACGCGTCGGGCCAGGCGTGGGAGCAGCTGATCATCAGGCTGCGTGCGCACCCGCTGGGCGAGGCCCGTGAGGTGGGCGACCAGGTGCTGGCCGCGCTGCGCCAGGTGATCCCCGACTTCCTCACCCGCGTCGACCGCCCGGACCGCGGCGAGCGCATGGGTGCCTACCGCCGCGCCACCGAGGACCGCGCGGCGGCGATGTGGGACGCCCTGCAGGCCGATGCCACGGCGACGGCGTCCGGCGCCGACGCGGTGCCCGTCGCGGGGGTGCGCCTGCTCGATCACGACCCCGACGGCGAGCGACGGGTGCTGGCGCACGCGATGTGGCCGGCGTCGGGCCGCACCCTTGCCGAGGTGCGGGCGCGCGTGGACACCATGGGAGACGCCCAGGTGCGCGCGGCGCTGGATGAGTGGGCCGCCGGGCGCGCCGACCGCCGCGAGCGCCCCGGCCGGGCGCTGGAGGCCACCTCGTACCTCTTCGAGGTCACCTGCGACTACGGCGCCTACCGCGACCTGCAGCGCCACCGCATCCTCACCCTCGAGGCGCAGCCGCTGGGCGCCGAGATGGGCTGGGAGCCGTCACCCGACGTCGAGGCCGCCGGGCTCGCCGACGAATTCGCGCGCGTGAACGCGGCCTCCGCCGCGCTGTGGCGTGACGTCCTCGCCGCCGTGCCCGACGAGGCGCCCTACGCGGTGACCATGGCGCACCACATCCGGTTCGCGGTGCGCATGAACGCCCGCGAGGCCATGCACCTGATCGAGCTGCGCAGCCAGCCCCAGGGCCACGCGGCATACCGCCGCGTGGCGCAGGACATGCTCATGGCCATCCGCGACGATGCCGGCCACCCCGGGATCGCCGGGCTCATGGGCTTCACCGACATGTCCGGCGAGGGCGGTCGGCTGGCGCAGGAGCGCCGCACGGAGGCACGCCGGGCCGCTGATACCGTGGATTCCTCATGACCGCCGACTCATCACGAATGCGCCTGGGCGGAATGGCGCTGGCCAACGGGCTCATGGTGCACGGGCCCACCCAGTGGGCCGCCGCGGTGGTGGATGACGACGGCCAGACCCTGGTGGCATCCGGGCCCAGGCCGAGGCTGTCCACCGGACCGCTCGGGCGAATCCCCCTGGCGCGGGGCGTGGTGCGCATGGCCGAGATGCTCATGGTGGTGCCCGCCGTGCGCCGCGGCATGCCCGAGGCGCGCCTTGCCATGGAGGACGCCCCCATGGCCCCGATGATGGCGGGGTCGATGGTGGCCACCGCGGCATCGCGCCGCCTGCTGCGGTCGGGCATCGCGCAGGAGGCCGCCGCCGCGGTGCTGGGCCTCGCGCCCCCGCTGCTCATGCTGCGGGCGTCCGATGCCTCGGCATGGCACGCGGTGGAGCACAAGAGCATCGCGGCCTACGAGCGCGGCGGTGAGGCCGGCATCGCCGACAACGCGGCCGAGCCCAAGGAGCACATGCGCTGCGGCAGCAACCTCGTGGCGCCGCTCCTCGTGGCAACGGCCGCCGGCAACCTGCTGGTGCGGCGCCTGCCGTCGCGCCGCGCGCGCCTGCTGGGGCGCGCCGCGGTGATGGCCGGGGGCATCGGCGCTGCCGTGGAGGCCTTCGCCTTCGCCGAGCGCCATCCGCGCAACCCGCTCTCGCGGGCCGTGCACTGGAGCGGGCATGCGATACAGGCCGGGTTCGTCACGCGCGAACCCGACGAGGCCCAGTTGGCCGTGGGCCGCGCGGCGATGGAGGAGATCCTGCGCGCGGAGAGGTCGGTGCAGGCCGCGTCGTCGGTGGAGGCCACGGCATGAGCGCGCGGGAGCACCGTGCGCGGCGGTGGGCGTGGCCGGCGGTCGCGGGGGCGGCGGTGGCCATGGCCATGGCGGTGGCGGGCACCGCGCATGCGCACGTGACCGTGGTTCCCGGCACGGCGGTGCTGAGGGAGTCGACCGAGTTCACCATCCGCGTGCCGGCCGAGGGCGGGCTCACCACCAATCGCGTGCGGGTGACCTTCCCCGATCAGGTGGCGGTGTACGCGGTGGCCGACGCCCCGGGCTGGACCACGCGCATCCTGCGGCGCCCGGACGGCCGGCTGCGGGGCGCCGAGTGGACCGGCGGGCTGATCGCGCCCGACCAGTACGCCGACTTCACCGTGCTGGGCACGCCCTTCGAGGAGGGAACCAGCACGTGGCCATCGGAGCAGGGGCTCACCAACGGCAAGGTGAAGCGCTGGACCGGTCCGCCCGAGGTCGAGGGCGAGCCTCCCGCTCCCGAGACCGGCCCGGACAGGCCGGGTCCGGCGGCAGCCGTGGTGATCTCGTCCGAGCCGGTGCAGTCTGCGGGCGGGGGCGGTGGCCCGGTGTGGCCGGCCATCATCGGGATCGTGCTCGGCGCGCTGGCCCTGGCGGGGGTGGGAATGCTGTGGGCATCGCGGCCCGCGGATCTTCCGCCCGATGGTCCCGAGGACGACCCGCTGCGATGACCAGCACGGCGAACCGCCCGCGGCTCGCGCCATCGACGTTTCAGCTTCCCGTGGAGCGCATGCGCGACGGCTACTACAGCGACGCCTACTTCACGTTCACGCGCGAGGTTCTCGAGAGCGACGGCCACCACCCGCGCGTGCTGATGCAGGTGTTCCAGCGCGAGCACGCGGTGCTCGGCGGCATGGACGAGGCCCTGGCGATCCTCGCGCTGTGCTCGGGCCGCCGAGTAGACGGCGACTGGGTGGAGGGGCATGACCAGCTCACCGTGGAGGCCCTGTACGACGGCGACGAGATCGCGCCGTGGGAGACCGTGCTCTCGATCGAGGGCGACTACTCGCTGTTCGCGCACCTCGAGACGCTGGTGCTGGGGGCCCTGGGCCGCCGCACGCTGATCAGCCGCAACGTGCGCGCGGTGGTGGAGGCCGCGCGCGGCAAGCCGATCCTGTACTTCCCCGCCCGCTTCGACCACTGGCAGGTGCAGACCGGCGACGGCTGGGCGGCCCACGTGGCCGGCGCGATCGGCGTGAGCACCGACGCCCAGGCATCGTGGTGGGGCGGTCGCGGCATGGGCACCGTGCCCCACGGGCTCATCGCGGCCTACGGCGGCGACACCGTGCTGGCCGCCCGGAAGTTCGCCGAGCGCTTCGCCGGGGAGCTCAACGTGATCGTGCTCGTGGACTTCGAGAACGACTCGGTGCGCACCGCGCTGGAGGTGGCCGACGCCCTGGGCGACGACCTGTGGGGGGTGCGCCTGGACACCTCGAGCACCATGGTGGACCGCAGCCTCTGGCAGGAGATGGGCCGCTTCGACCCCACGGGCGTGGTGCCCGAGCTCGTGGTGAAGGTGCGCGAGGCACTCGACCACGCAGGCCACGGGCGGGTGCGCATCGTGGCCTCGGGCGGATTCGACGCCGCGAAGATCGACGCCTTCGAGCGTGCGGGCGTGCCGGTGGACGCCTACGGGGTGGGGTCGAGCCTGCTGCTGGGCAGCAACGACTTCACGGCCGACGTGGTGCGCGTGGATGGCCGGCCCTGCGCGAAGGTGGGCCGATCGGAAAGCCCGAACCCGCGGCTCGCCCCCGTGGACCTGGCGGTCCGCTGACTCCAGTACCCTGCGTGGGGATGCACCTGGGCCTGATCCACCACGTGGGGTATGTGGTCGCCGACCTCGACGCGGAGATCCCGACCTACCGCGACGTGCTCGGCATGCAGGTGGGCGTGCGCGAGGTGATGCCCGAACAGGGGGTGGAAGCCGTGCTGCTGGGCTCCGGCCCCTCGTACGTGGAGCTCATCGCCCCGGTGACGGAGGACACGGGAGTTGCCCGATTCCTAGCCAAGAAGGGCCCGGGCATGCATCATGTGGCATTCGCCGTTCCCCATCTGGAGTCAACTTTGCGTGAACTCTCGGATGAGGGCGTCGAATTGATTGACACCGCGCCACGGCGCGGGCTGGGAGGACACCTGGTGGCCTTCCTGCATCCCCGGTCGACGGGCGGGGTACTGACCGAACTCGTCGAAGACCATTGATCGCTGTGAACACCACGTCGGAGGCCTGACGCGTGAAGATCCGTTACATCGAGCCGAAGCCCAGGGGGGCCACGATCTACGAGATCGCCAACCTCCCCAAGCTGGGCCTGCCCCTGCTCGCGGCGATCGCCCGGAACACGTATGACGATGTGGACCAGCACATCTACTGCGAGCTCATCCGTGGCGTGGAGGTGGACTGGGACGACGTGCTCACCTCCGACCTGGTGTGCATCTCCACCACCACCAACACCACGCTCGAGGGCTACCGCTACGCCGACCGCTGCCGCGCGGCGGGCATCCCCGTGCTGTTCGGCGGCTCGCACGTCACCTTCATGGCGCACGAGGCCCTGCAGCACGCCGACTACGTGATCCGTCGCGAGGGCCACGTGGGCTTCGCGCAGTTCATGGAGTGGTTCCGCGGCGATCGCGACCCCGACGGCCTGCACGAGATCATGGGCCTGTCGTACCTCGACGCCCAGGGCACCCAGGTGGACAACCCCGAGGCACCCATGGCGTCCGGCGAGGACCTCGACGCCCTGCCCTTCCCCGCCCTCGACCTGCTCGAGGGCAACGAGCGCATGGTCACGCACCCCATCATGATGAAGTGGGGCTGCCCCTACGACTGCTCGTTCTGCAGCGTCATCAAGATGTTCGGCCGCAAGCTGCGCACGCGCTCGGTGGAGAACATGATGGAGGAGCTGCGCGGGGTGAAGCCCGAGCGCGTCTTCTTCTACGACGACATCTTCATCGTCGACAAGAAGCAGGCGAAGTCGCTCTTCACCGCCATGATCGACGAGGACATCACTCCGCAGTGGACTGCGCAGATCCGCGCCGACTCGATCTACAAGAGCAAGCAGACCCTCGAGCCCGACCACGAGCTGCTGTCGCTCATGCGCGACTCCGGTTGCTACATGGTGTACATCGGCTTCGAGAGCATCACGCAGGAGGGCCTCGACGCCTACAACAAGAAGCAGACGGTCGAGCACATCACGACCTCGATCAAGCTGCTCCACGACTACGGCATCCGCGTGCACGGGATGTTCGTGGTGGGCGCCGACACCGACACGCCCGAGACCGTGCGCGCCACGGTGGACTTCGCCATCGAGCACGGCGTGGACACCCTGCAGATGATGATGCTCACCACCCTCCCGGGCACGGCGTTCGACGCCCAGATGCGCGCCGAGGGCCGGGTGCTCACCGACGACTACTCGCTGTACGACGGGCACCACTGCATCATCCAGCCGAAGCTCATGACGCCCTACCAGCTCCAGATGGAGACCTGGAAGAACATGCTGCGCTTCTACTCCAAGAAGACGCCGTGGGAGCTCGGCCGCAAGGAGATCCGCGCCAACCTGTGGCAGTTCCTGCGCCTCCTCACCGAGGTGAAGTTCATGAAGAACCTGCCCAAGGCCATCCGCCTGTGGCTCACGAACCGCCCGTCGGAGAGCTTCAAGCTCATCCGCACCACCATCTCGCGTCGCGGCATGCGCACGATCTACGAGACGCTGGGCGTGGCGATCTTCCGTGCCTACGGCCGCAAGCAGCTGCTGAAGTTCACCGACCAGCCCGAGTCGATGGTGCACCTCGACGAGATCCGCCGCCTGCCGGCGTGGACCCCTCCGGCGTCGGATGAGCCGCAGGGCCAGGAGTCGCCGTCGCTCAAGGTCCTTTCGTGAGCCGACGTGTCGAGCTGGGCCTCGAGGGCGGCGGCGTCCTCCTCCTCACCGTCGAGGACGATGCCGCCGCCGCCCTCCGGGGCGCGCTCGGTGGCTCCGGGTTCCACGAGGTGGCCTCGGACGAGGGCGAGAACGCCATCGACCTCTCGAAGGTGACGTACATGCGGGTGCTGCCGGGCGACGCCAGCAGCCGCATCGGGTTCGGCGGGGCCTGATCTGCAACTCGGGCTCGTAGGCCTCACCAACTCCGGCAAGACCGCCCTCTTCAACCTCGTCACCGGGGGGAGCGCGGAGGTCGCGCCCTACCCCTTCACCACACGCGACCCCAACGTGGGCGTGGCCAGCGTGCCCGACCCGCGCATCGACGCCATCGCCGACGTCCAGGACATCCCCAACCGCGTGCAGGCGCAGGTGGAGGTGGTGGACATCGCCGGGCTCAGCGAGGGAGCCGGCCAGGGCGAGGGCCTGGGCGGCGCGGCCCTGGGGCGCATCCGCGAGCTCGAGGCCACGGTGCACGTGCTGCGGGCGTTCGCCAACGCCGAGGTGCCGCATCCGCTCGAGCGCGAGGTCGACCCGCTGGCAGACGCGCGCGCGGTGGATGAGGAACTCATCCTCGCCGACGCCGGGCAGGTGGAGCGGCGCATGGAGAAGGTGCAGAAGGGGGTGCGCGCCGGCGACGCCGACGCCAAGGCCGAGGCCGCGGCGCTCGATGCCATCACCGCGCAGCTCGAGGCGGGGCTTCCCGTGCGCACCATGGGAAACGATGACGCCATCGAGGTAGCCCGGGCCATGGGCCTGCTCACCGCCAAGCCCGTGCTCTACCTGGTGAACACCGATGACCCCGGCGATCCCCCGGCCGAGGTGGCCGCCTACGCCGCCGAGCAGGGCGCGCAGGCGCTCGCGCTGCCGGTGGGCGTGGAGCTGGAGCTCGCCGAGATGGACCCGGCCGAGGCGGCGGAGTTCGCCGAGGAGATGGGCCTCGGCACCACGCGCGGCGCCGACGCGGTGATCGAGGCCGGCTACCGCCTGCTCGACCTCATCACGTTCTTCACCGGGTCGGGGCCGCCCGAGGCGCGCGCCTGGCCGATCCCCCGCGGCACCCCGGCCGACAAGGCCGCCGGAAAGATCCACAGCGACATGGAGCGCGGCTTCATCCGCGCCGAGGTGGTCGCGTGGGACAAGCTGGTGGAGTGCGGCTCGTTCGCCAAGGCGCGCGAGCAGGCGCTGGCCCGCATGGAGGGCAAGGACTACGTCGTGCAGGAAGGCGACGTGATGCAGATCCGCTTCAACGTGTAGGCGCCCCGGGGCCGCGAGGAACACCTGGCAGGCGGTGCTCGCGACCCTGCGGGCTAGTCGTCGAGGGCGCTCGCGCCCTCCATGCGGGCCTTCACGCCCGCCTCCATCGCGTTGGCGC
>JAFMJQ010000043.1 GCA_017853415.1 Thermoleophilia bacterium
ACCGGCGTGCCCTGCGCCTTCGGAATCCTCACCTGCGACACCAAGGCCCAGGCCGAGGCCCGCGCCGGGGGCGACAAGGGGAACAAGGGCGACGAGGCCGCGGACGCGGTCGTCGCGATGATCAACCTGCTGGCGTCCGCCCGGGCGATGGGCCCGGGAGGGGCGAGCCGGTCCTAGGCGCCGGAGACGGCCTTCTGCACCTTGCCGGCCTTCAGGCAGCGGGTGCAGACGTACGCGCGCTTCGGCGTGCCGCCGACGAGGATGCGCACCTTCTGGAGGTTCGGGTCGAAGCGACGGGACGTCGCGCGCATGGAGTGGCTGCGGTTGTTCCCGAAAGCGGGACCCTTACCGCAGGAAGTGCAGACCTTCGCCATGTCGACCGGATACCTCGGGTAGGAGAACTGGAGCGGCGTCGGGCGCCGCGACCCGGGCACGATGCCACAACAGGGCCCCGGTTGCCAGCGTGAGCGTGCCGGACGGCGCATTCGGGCTGGTTCGCGCCTCCGCCGGCGCGGCCGCGCGGCACCGGCGGCCGGGCCCCGCATGGTGGTTCGCGCCCGTGGGTGAGCTGGCAGGGGTGGGTCCGGCCACGGCCGAGCGGGCCGAGGCCATCGGCATCCGCTCCATCGGCGACCTGGTGGAGCACCTGCCCACGCGGTACCTGTCGTACGACTCCGCACGGCCCGTGGCCGGCCTCACCGATGGCGAGGAGGCCACGATCAGGGTGGTGCTCGACTCCATCGCCGTGGTGCCCACGCGCCGCCGCGGGCTGAAGATCGTGCGTGCCCGGGTGCACGACGACTCGGGAGCCATCTCGGCGCTGTGGTTCAACCAGGCGTACCTGGCGGGCATGCTCGAGCCCGGTGACGAACTGATGATCCGCGGCAAGGTGTCGCTCAAGCCCCAGCGGCAGGTGACGGTGAAGGCCCACGAGGTGCTGGGCGGCGGTGCCTCGGCGGGCCTGCACACCGAGGGCCTCGTGCCGGTGTATCCGGCCACCGAGTCGCTTCCCGCGCGCAAGCTGCGCGAGATGGTGGATGCCGCGCGGCCCTACGTGCCCGCCGCGCCGGAGATCCTGCCGTCGTGGATGCGCGCGCGGCTCGCCCTGCCCACGCGGGCTGATGCCCTGGCCGCCATGCACTTCCCGCGGACGGCGCGCGAGCCCCGCACCGCGCGCCGCCGCCTGGCGTTCGAGGAACTGCTGGTGCTGCAGTTGGGGCTCATGGCGGTGCGTCGCCACGAGGAGGTCGCGCGACGCGCGCTGCCCCTCGAGCCCACCGGCGACGTCACGCCGCTGGTGCGCGCCGGGCTTCCCTTCTCGCTCACCACCGAGCAGGAGCGGGTGACCCGCCAGGTGGCACGGGACATCCGGCGCGAGCGCCCCATGCGCCGCCTGCTGCAGGGCGAGGTGGGCGCCGGCAAGACGGTGGTGGCGGCGCTCGCATGCGCGCAGGCCGTGGAGGCGGGCGCGCAGGCGGCGATCCTGGTTCCCACCGAGACCCTCGCCGAGCAGCACCTGCGCACGCTCGACGCGCTGCTCGCCCCCGCGGGCATCGCTCCGGTGCTCATCACCGGAAACGTGCCGCGTGCCGAGCGCGAGCGGCGCGAGATGGCTGTGGCCACGGGCACGGCGCAGGTGGTGGTGGGCACGCAGGCGCTGCTGGTGGGCGACGTGCGGTTCCACCGGCTCGGGCTGGTGGTGGTGGATGAGCAGCACCGGTTCGGCGTGGAGCAGCGCCAGGCGCTGGCCGACCGCGTGGGATCGGGTGCCGACGCCGCCCACCTGCTCTACATGACGGCCACGCCGATTCCCCGCACCCTGGCGCTCACCGCCTATGGCGACCTGCGGGTGTCGGCCATCCGTGGCCGCCCGCCGGGGCGGCAGGAGATCTCCACGCGATGGGTGCATGAGGAGGGCCGCGACGATGCCTACGAGGAGGTACGGGCAGAACTGCGGCGCGGCCGGCAGGCGTATGTGATCTGCCCCATGGTGGACGCCAACGAGTCCGGCGCCGCGGCGCGGTCGGCGGTGGAGGAGGCCCGGCGGCTGGCCGAGGGCCCGTTCCGCGACTTCCGCGTGGGCCTGGCGCACGGCGCCCAGAAGCCCGAGGAGCGCCGTGCCGCGATGTCGGCGTTCGCGGCGGGCGACACCGACCTGCTCGTGGCCACCACCGTGGTGGAGGTCGGCATTGACGTGCCCAACGCCACCGCGATGGTGATCGAGGATGCCGATCGCTTCGGGCTCGCCCAGCTGCACCAGCTGCGGGGCCGCGTGGGCCGCGGCGAGCACCCCGGGATGTGCCTGGTGTTCGCCGAGCCCGCGGCCGAGGATGGCGTGCGGCGCCTCGAGGCCCTGGTGCAGACGAACGACGGCTTCCGCCTGGCGGACATCGACCTCGACATCCGGGGCGAGGGCAGCATCCTGGGCCTGCGCCAGTCGGGCCCCACCGACCTGCGGTTCGCCCGCCTGTCGCGCGACCGGCGCTCGCTCGCCGAGGCGCGGCGCATCGCCAAGGTGGCGCTCGAGCGCGACCCGCGGCTCGAGCAGCCGGAGCACGTGCTGCTCGGGCAGGCCGTGCGCGCGGCGTTCCCCGACATGCCAAGGCTCCTCGACGCATGAGGGTGATCGCCGGCGAGTTCCGGGGGCGCGGCCTCATCGCCCCATCGGGCACCGGCACCCGGCCGACGTCCGACCGCGTGAAGGAGGCCCTGTTCTCGATCATCGGCCCGGTCGATGGCGATCGCGTGCTCGACCTGTTCGCCGGCTCGGGTGCGCTGGCCATCGAGGCGCTGTCCCGCGGCGCCGCGCATGCGGTGTGCGTGGATGACGACCGCGGGGCCGCGGAGGCCATCGGCGCCAACGCCGCCGTGCTCGGCCTGGGCGAGCGGCTGCGCGTGGTGCGCCGCGGGTGGCGCGGCGCCCTGCAGGCGGCGGCCGGCGAGGGGCAGGCCTTCGACCTCGTGCTGGCCGATCCGCCCTACGAACTGCTGCCGGTGATCGTGGAGGAGATGAGCGAGGCCGTGGCCGCCGTGCTCGCCCCGGGCGCCCTGGTGGTCATCGAACACGCCCGTGGTGCGATCATTGGCCCCGGCGGGGTTCCGGGCATCGCCGTCGAACGTGAGACCACGCGAAGGTATGGGGATACGGAGATCACCGTGATCTGGACGCCGGGAGAAGGATTATGAGCACCGGAGGGCGAACCGCCCTGTGTCCGGGTACCTACGACCCGGTCACGTATGGACATCTCGACATCGTGGAGCGGGCCTCCGGCCTCTTCGCGGCCGTCGTGGTGGCCGTCGCCGAAGGATCGAACAAGAAGCAACCGCTTTTCACCGCGGACGAGCGAAAGGCCATGGTGCGCACGAGCGTCGAACATCTCGGGAACGTGGAGGTCACGGGCTTCAACGAGCTCGTGACGTCGCACGCCCGGGCGGTCGGCGCCACCGCCATCGTCAAGGGAATCCGCACCGCGGCCGACTTCGACTACGAGTCGCAGATGGCCCAGTTCAACAACCGCCTCGCACCGGAGATCGAGACGGTGTTCCTGCCCGCATCACCGGAGTGGGCATTCCTCAGTTCCTCTGGCGTCCGTGAGGCCGCCGCGTGGGGGGCCGACGTCGACGGGTGGGTCCCGCCCGACGTCGCCGAGGCCCTCCGGGACCGAATCGGCCGCACCGCCTGACAAAGGACGACCCCATGGATGTTCTCGCCCTCATCGACAAGCTGGACGACCTCGTGCACAACGCGCGCGCGGTGCCCCTGACCGATCAGGTGCGCATCGACCGCGAGGCCGTCTACGAGATCCTCGACCAGATGCGATCGACCCTGCCTGAGGAGATCAAGCAGGCGCGCTGGATCGTGAAGGAGCGCCAGGAGATGCTGGCCGAAGCCAAGCGCGAGGCCGACCGCATCGTTGACGAGGCCAAGGAGAAGGCCGAGCGCCAGGCCTCGCAGCAGGAGGTCGTGAAGCTCGCCGAGAAGCAGTCGGCAGACCTGCTCGACGAGGCACGCCAGCGCGAGCGCGAGGTGCGCCTGGGCGCCGAGGACTACGCCGACGAGGTGCTCGGCACGCTCGAGGTGAACCTCGAGAAGTTCACGGCCGCGGTGCGCCGCGGGCGCGAGCGCCTGCAGGGCAAGTCCGAGGACCGCGCGGGTGACGGCCCGTTCGTCACCGACGACGCCGACTCCTCCGACTACTAGGCCATGACGTCTGGGCGCCGGGGCGAGCCGGAGGGGGTCGTCGACCTCCGCCGGCTCGATCTCGCGCCCGGTGCGGGCGCCCGGGTGGACGTGCCCGTGGCGCTCGACGGCATCACCCTCGGGGGCCAGCCGTACGCCCCCGAACCGCCGGTGGTGGATGCCCGCCTCGACGTGGGGTCGTCGGGGTCGGGCCTGGGGCTCAGGCTGAGGTTCACCACGGCCCTCGTGGGGCCATGCCAGCGCTGCCTCGCCCCGTCGTCGGTGGCGATCGAGGTTGACGCGCGCGACTTCCAGGCGGCCGGGCGCGGCGACGCCGACGACCCCGATGAGGACCTCGACTGCGAGTACCTCGCCGGCCCCATGCGCATGGAACTCGACGTGACGGCCTGGGCGCGCGATGCCGTGGCCGAGGCCCTTCCCATGGCGATCCTCTGCCGCGAGGAGTGCGCCGGCCTGTGCGCGCGCTGCGGCGCCGACCTCAACGCCGGGCAGTGCGACTGCACCGACGACGAGGTGGACCCCCGCTGGGCGGCGCTGGGGGAGTTGCGGGAGCGCCTCGGCGGCGCAGGGGACGACGCCTCGTGAGCCCCGTGGCCCGCACGGCTTGCCCCGGCCGCTCGTGAGGCGCTAACCTCCCGCGTCGTTCCGGACCCGGTCCCTACCAGGAGCCACGTTGGCAGTTCCCAAGCGCAAGACTTCCCGTGCCCGCCGTGACAAGCGGCGCGCCACCCATTCGATCCAGGCCACCCGCTTGGGTCGCTGCCCGCGCTGCACGGCTCCGGTGATGCCGCACCACGTCTGCATGGTGTGCGGTCACTACAAGGGCCGCGCGGTCGTCGACACCGGCGCCTGAGCTCCATGCCTGACGTCGTCGTCGCCGTCGATGCGATGGGCGGCGACAAGGCCCCGCTCGTGCCCGTCGCCGGTGCGCTCGACGCGGCGCGCGAGGGCATCGGCATCCTGCTCGTGGGCGACCAGCCCGCGATCGAGAAGGCGCTCGAGCAGCACGACGACGTGCCGTCGAACGTGGAGATCATCCACGCGCCCGATCGCATCCTCAGCACCGACGACGCCGTCAAGGCGGTGCGCACCAAGCCCGACGCCTCGATGGTGGTGGCATGCCGGCAGGTGCACGAGGGCCGTGCCGGTGCCGTGATCTCGGCCGGGCACACCGGCGGCATGCTGGCGGCGTCCACGCTGATCCTGCGCCGGCTGCCGGGGGTGATCCGCCCCGGCCTCGCCGTGCCCATGCCGTCCATCGCGGGTCCGATCGTGATGATCGACGGCGGTGCCAACGCCGAGTGCAGGCCCGAGTACCTGGCGCAGTTCGCCGTGATGGGCCGCGTGCTTGGCCGCGACATCCTCGGCATCGACGACCCGACGGTGGGAATCCTCACCATCGGCGAGGAGGCCGGCAAGGGCACCGAGCTCGTGCTCGAGGCCTACGACCTGCTCGAGGGCACGCCGGGGTTCATCGGCAACATCGAGGGCCGGGACATCCCGAAGGGCAAGGCCCGCATCATCGTGACCGATGGCTTCACGGGGAACGTGGCGCTGAAGCTCTACGAGGGCACCGCCGCGATGATCTTCCACGAGATCCGCCGGGGGCTCACCTCGAGCGTGCGCGGCAAGGTGGCGGGTGCGCTCGGAATGTCGGTGTTCAAGGACCTGCGCAAGTCGATCGACCCCGAGGAGTACGGCAGCGCCTACCTGCTGGGCGTGCGCGGCATCTCGATGATCGGTCACGGCAACACCGGCACGCGGGGCATGGCCAACGGCATCCGCCGCGCCGCGCAGGGCGTGCGCGAGGACGTCACCGGCCACATCCAGGCCGGGCTCACCGCCGCCGAGTGACCCCTCCCCGCGGCGTGCCGCGGGGCGTCCGGTGGCGCTGGTACGTTCACCCGCGTCAGACCGACCAGTCCCACGCACCCAAGGAGCGATGGTGGATCGAGCGCAGGCCCTCTCCGAGCTTCAGTCAATCCTCGTCGAGCAGCTCGGCGTCGACGCCTCCGAGGTCGTCGAGACGGCCTCCTTCTCGGAGGACCTCAACGCGGACTCCCTCGACCTGGTCGAGATGATCATGGAGATGGAGGACAAGTTCGGGGTCAAGATCCCCGACGAGGACGCGGAGAAGATCGTCACGGTCGGTGACGCCGTCGACTACATCGTCGCCCGCTCCGGTTCCTGACCGGTCCGGATCCGGCCCACGTGACCTCGCTGAGCTGCTGGCGATGCTCGAACCCGAGGCGCGTCGATCGGCGCTGTGCCATCCCCAGTGGGCTCCGGATCCCCTCCGCTCGTACGAGCGCCTCGAGTTCCTGGGCGACTCGGTGCTGGGCGTGATCGTCACTGAGGAACTCATGGCCCGGCACCCCGACCGCCTCGAGGGAGACCTCACCTGGATGCGGCAGTCGGTGGTGTCGCGCGACGCCTGCGCGGTGGTGGCCGACGCCTGCGGGCTGCCCGACGCCATGGTGCAGTCCGCGCCGCGCGCACGCCGCGATGCCGCACGCGAGATGGCGGGCCAGCGCAACGTGAGGGCGGCGCTGTCCGAGTCGGTCATCGGTGCGGGCTGGCTGCACGTGGGCCAGGGCGCCACGCGCGCAGCGGTGCTCGGCGCGTTCGCCGGCGCGCTCGATGCCGCGCCGCAGAACATGCGCGACCCCAAGACCCGCCTGCAGGAGCGCGTGCAGGGCGCGGGGGGTGGTGGCCAGGTGCGCTACGAGATGACCGGCCAGGATGGGCCGCCCGAGAAGCGCACCTTCCATGCCCGCGTCTTCGTGGGCGATCGCCAGGTGGGGGAGGGCTCGGGGAAGTCCAAGCAGGCCGCGGAGCGCGCGGCCGCCGAGGCCGCCCTCGAGCGGCTGGAAGGCGCGGGCTGATCCGGTGCTGAGGCGCCTTCGCATCAAGGGCTTCAAGTCGTTCGCCGACCCGGTCGACCTGGAGTTCGGCCCCGGCATAAACGTCATCGTCGGCCCCAACGGCTCGGGCAAGAGCAACATCTCCGAGGCCATCGCGTGGGCGCTGGGCGAGCAGCGGTCCGGCAAGCTCCGCGCGCCCGCCATGCAGGACGTCCTGTTCTCGGGCGGCGACGGCCGCCAGCCCGTGGGGCTGGCCGAGGTGGTGGTCACGCTCGAGGGCGGCCTCGACGAGGGGCCCGCCGAGATGGGCGTGTCACGACGCCTCACCCGGGCCGGTGACTCCGGCTACCGCCTGAACGGCTCGAGCGCCCGGCTGGTGGACGTGCTCGACGCGCTGTCCACCCGTGGCCTCGGCCCGCAGTCGCTGTCGATCATCCGGCAGGGGCAGGTGGAGGCCATCTGCCAGAGCAAGCCCGTGGCCCTCAGGGCGATCCTCGACGAGGCCGCGGGCACCGGGCTGCCCAAGCGCCGCCGCCACCGCGCCGAGTTGCGCCTGAAGCACGTGGACGAGCACCTCGCCCGCGCCCGCGACCTGGCCAACGAACTTGCGTCGCGTGCGCGGTCGCTCGAGCGCCAGGCGCGCGCCGCCGAGCGGGCCGCCGAGGTGGAGCGGGAACTCGGGGAATCGCGCGAGGCGCTGGCCACGGCACGTGCCCTGGCCGCAGGCCGCGAGCTCGCGGGTGCCCGCGAGGCGCGCACCGCGCGCGCCGCCGACGTCGACGCCGCCCGCCAGGCGGTGGAGGCCGCACGCGAGGCGTCGCAGCAGGCCGTGGGTGAGCGCCAGCGCGTGGTGTCCGAGCGGGAGTCCGCGATGCAGTCGGCCGCCCGCATCCGTGGCGTGGCCGAGCGCCTGTCCGGGCGCGCCGAGGTGGCGGAGGGCCGCGTGGCGGCCGCCGCCGAGGAGGCCGAGCGTCGTCGTGAGCGCCGTCGTGAGGCCCAGGAGGCCCTGGTGGCAGCCGAGTCGGCCGCCCGCGACGCCGAGGCGGCCCTGGAGCGCGCCGAGCGCGACGCCCGGGCGGCATCGCAGCGCCTGGAGCAGGCCGAGGCCGCCGACCAGTCGGCCGTGACGGCGCTCGAGGCCGCGCGCGACCACCGCCGGGCCGCCGAGCGCGACGCCACCGAGCGCGCCGCCGTGCAGGCCCGCATCGTGCGCGCCACGGAGGCCCTGTCCGACCTCGACGGCGCGGGTGGTCCCGATGTTGATCGCGCCGAGCGCCGCGCGGGCATCTCGCGCGCCCGGCGCGAACGCGACACCGAGGCCCGCGCAGCCGCCGCACGTGCCGCCGAGGCCGCGCGATCGGCCCGCGAGGGTGCCGCCAGCCGCGCCGCACGGCTCACCGCCGAGGCCGCGGCGCTCGCGCCCACCGACGACCGCCACGCCGACACCGTGGTGCTGGGTGACGGCATCGAGGTGCAGGACGGCATGGAGCGCGCCGTTGCCGCCGCGCTCGGCGAGCTGGCCGATGCCCCGCTCGTGGCCTCGGTGCGCGAGGGCGCCCGGGTGATCGAGGATGGCGCCAGTGCCGCCGCCGTGGCGCGCCCTGCCGCCGCCGCTGCGCCCTCGGCCCCGGTTCCGGGGGCACGCCGCCTGGCCGACATGGTGACCGCCTGCCCCGAGCGCTCGCGCCCGTGGCTCGATGGCCTGCTGGCCGATGCCTGGCTCGTGCAGTCCCTCGAGGCGATCCCCCAGGGCGTGCGCCCATGCGTGCTCGTCACCGCCGAGGGCCTGGCGTTCCGTCCCGGCACGGGCATGCTCACCGGCGTGCGCGGGCCGTGGGCCGGCCGGGCACTCCACCGCCGGGCGATCGAGGCCGCGGAGCAGGCCACCGCGCGCCTGGCCGATGCCGAGAAGGCCGAGCAGGGCGCAGTGGCGGCCGAGCGCCGGGCCGACGCCCGCGCCCGGGCCAGCGCACGGTGCGCCCAGAGGTCGGACGCCGTGCTGGAGTCGGCGCGCGCCGAAGATCGTCGTCGCGCCGCCGCGCGCGCCGAGGCCGTGGCGGCGCTCGACGCCGCGCGCGCCGAGATGACCCGCCTGGGATCGGCCCCCGACGGCGCCCCCGTGGACATCGACGCCGCCGAGCAGGCGGCACGCGCCGCCCGCGAGGCCCGTGATGCCGCCCGCGAGGCGTCGCGCATGGCCGATGCCGGGGCTACGCAGGAGCGCGCGCGCCTCGAGGACATCATCGCCCGCCGCGCCCGGGCGCGCGCCGAGGCCGAGGCCCCCGAGCCCCAGATGGCCGACCATGCCGCCGTCATGGCGGCGGCCCGCGCCATGGAGGCCGTGGCCACGGCCCTCGCACCGCGCGCAGACGAGGTGGATGAGCGCTCGCGGGCCCTGGCCACCACCATCAGCGAACTGGCGGCCACGGTGCAGGCGGCGCAGCAGGCCCACGAGGCCGCCGAGACGGCCCTCGCCGCCGCGGCGGAGGCCGACCGGGCCGCCGAGGTGGCACTGGCGGTGTCGGGCGAGCGCGCCCGCGAGGCCGGCGTGCCCGACGACGCACCCGCGCCACCGCCGCCGTCCGAGGACGAGGAGCCGGTCGACGCCATCGCCGAGCGCGTGGAGGCCCTGGCGGTGCGGCGCGAGGGCATGGGCGCCGTCAACCCGCTTGCCGCCGAGGAGCGCGCCGAGCTCGCCGACCGCGAGGCCGAGACATCCGAGCAGATCGCCGACCTCGAGCAGTCGGCCGAGGCCCTGCGCGGCCAGATGGCCGAACTCGACGCCCAGGTGGCCGACGGCTTCGCCGACGTGCTGCGCTCGGTGGACGAGCGCTTCCAGGAGGTCGTGGGCCTGCTGTTCCCCGGTGGATCGGGTCGCCTGCGCGTGGTGGACGACGAGGGCGAGGAGGGCGTGCAGGTGGAGGTCGTGCCCGCCGGCAAGCGGGCACGGTCGCTGGCGCTGTTCTCGGGCGGCGAGAAGTCGCTCATCGCCCTGGGCTTCTGCCTTGCGATCGCCATGGCGAGGCCCACGCCGTTCTACCTGCTCGACGAGGTCGAGGCGGCCCTCGACGACGCCAACCTTCGTCGCTTCCTCGGGGTGCTCAGGCGCCTCGCCGGCGAGCGCCAGTTCATCCTCATCACCCACCAGCAGCCGACGGTCGAGGTGGCCGACACGCTGTTCGGCGTCACCATGGGCCGATCCGGCGTGTCGCAGGTGGTGGCCCGCAGGCTCGACCGCGACGCCGAGGGCCCCGCGCGCCCGTGGGTGCGCAGGCAGCTGGCCGAGGTGCGCCCGCCCGAGGCGCCCTCCGCCCAGGCCGGATGAGCGAGGCGGCGGGCGGCGAGGGCCTCGGCGCCTTCGCCGAGCTCTTCGGGCTGGCCGCTCCCGAGCCCGAGGACCACCGCCCCGAGCCATCGCGCCGCGGGCTCTTCCGCCGGCTTCGCGAGAGCATCGCATCGAGCCAGTCGCAGGCGATATCGCCGCAACTGGCCGGCATCTACCAGTCGACGATGGTCACCGACGACCTCTGGGACGACCTCGAGGAAGCCCTCATCATGGCCGACTGCGGGATGCCCGCCACCATGGACATCGTGGAGACGCTGCGCGAGGAGGCCGGGCAGGGGCGCATCACCTCGGGCACCTCCCTCGGCCGCGCCCTCACCGACGAGATCACCCGGCGGCTCTCACCGGAGCCCCCCCGCATCGCGCTTGGCGACGAGCCCACGGTCATCCTGGTGGTGGGGGTGAACGGCAGCGGCAAGACGACCACCATCGGCAAGCTGGCGCACAGGCTCACCGAACTCGGCCAGAAGGTGGTGATCGGCGCGGGTGACACCTTCCGCGCCGCCGCCGTGGAGCAGCTCGCGGTGTGGGCCGATCGCGCCGGCGTGGACATCGTGCGGCAGGGGCAGGGCGCCGACCCCGGTGCCGTGGCGTTCGATGCCGTGGCCGCCGGGCGCGCGCGGGGAGCCGATGTGGTGATCATCGACACCGCGGGGCGCCTGCAGACGCAGCACAACCTCATGGAGGAGCTCCGCAAGGTGCACGGCGTCACCGGCAAGGCGATGGAGGGCGCACCGCACCACGTGCTGCTGGTGATCGACTCCACCACCGGCCAGAACGGGCTGTCGCAGGCGCAGCTGTTCTCGCAGTCGGTGCCGGTCACCGGGCTCGTGCTCACCAAGTTCGACGGCGTGGCGCGCGGGGGCATCGTGCTGGCCATCGAGCGCGAGCTGGGCATCCCCGTGGCCCTCATGGGCGTGGGGGAGGGCATCGACGACCTGCAGCCCTTCGACGCACGGGCCTTCGCCGAGGCCATCTTCTCGCCCGGCTCGGGCGGGGACGCCTAGCGCGATAACCTCCGCGGCCGTGTTCGACGCACTCACCGACAAGCTGCAGGGCGTCTTCTCCGGCCTCAAGGGCCGGGGCAAGCTCACCGAGGCCGACATCGACAAGGCGATGCGCGCAATCCGCCTGTCGCTGCTCGAGGCCGATGTGAGCCTGCCGGTGGTGAAGCAGCTCACCACGGCGATCAAGGAGCGCGCCACCGGCGACGAGGTGATGTCGTCGATCACCCCCGACCAGCAGGTGGTGAAGATCGTCAACGAGGAGCTCACGCGCCTCATGGGCGGCACCAACGTGAGCCTGGCGATGTCGCCCAACCCGCCCACGGTCATCCTCATGGCGGGCCTGCAGGGATCGGGCAAGACCACCCACACGGCGAAGCTCGCGCGCATGCTGGCGGCAGAGGGCCGGGCACCCCTGATGGTGGCCTGTGACGTCCGCCGCCCGGCGGCCATGGAGCAGCTGGCCGTGCTCGGCGAGCAGATCGACGTCCCGGTGCACCGCGAGGACGGCGCCACCGACCCCGTGAAGGTGGCGAAGGCGGGCATCGACGCGGCCAGGCGATCCGGCCGTGACGTGGTGCTGGTGGACACCGCCGGACGCCTCACGATCGACGCCGAGATGATGGACGAACTCGTGGCGATCCGCGACGCCGTGAAGCCCACGTCGGTGATCCTCGTGGTGGACGCCATGACCGGCCAGACCGCCGTGGACGTGGCCGTGGCATTCCAGGACGCCGTGCAGTTCGACGGGGTGATCCTCAGCAAGCTCGACGGCGACGCCCGCGGCGGCGCCGCGCTGTCGGTGCGCGCCGTCACGGGCAAGCCCATCCTGTTCGTGGGCACCGGCGAGAAGGTGGACGCCCTCGAGGCCTTCCATCCCGACCGCATGGCCTCGCGAATCCTCGGCATGGGCGACGTGCTCAGCCTCATCGAGAAGGCCCAGCAGAACGTCGACGTGGACGACGCCAAGCGCATCGAGGAGAAGCTGCGCGGGGGCAACCTCACGCTCGACGACTTCCTCGAGCAACTGCGGCAGGTGCGTAAGATGGGCCCGATCGGGCAGTTGGTGGGCATGATCCCCGGGCTCGGGCAGCAGGCCAAGATGAAGGACGTCGATATCGACGAGCGGCGCATCGATCGCGTCGAGGCCATCATCAGCAGCATGACCTTGTCCGAGCGCGCCCGGCCGGACATCATCAACGGCAGCAGACGGCGCCGAATCGCGCAGGGAAGTGGCACCACGGTCCAGGAGGTCAACCAGCTCCTGGCGCAGTTCAAGCAGATGCAGAAGCTCATGAAGCGCATGGGCAAGGGCGGGCTTCCGTCCATGCTCGGCGCCTGACACCGAATCCGACTGGGAGCACAGTGGTCAAGATCCGCCTGGCCCGCGTGGGCAGCAAGAAGAACCCCATCTACCGCGTCGTGGTGAGCGACTCGCGCTCTCCGCGCGATGGCCGCAACATCGAGACCATCGGCCGGTACAACCCGCAGACCGACCCCTCGATCGTCGAGGTCGACCTGGCGCGGGCCGACCACTGGATCGGCAACGGCGCCCAGCCGACGCCGGCCGTGAAGAAGCTCATCTCCATCGTCCGCGAGCGCGGGTGAGCGAGGATCGCGCCGCAGAGATGGTCGCCCGCATCGCGCGGGCGATGGTCGAGAACCCCGACGAGGTCTCGGCCTCCATCGGCGAGGACCGCGGAGAGCCCGTGGTCGACCTCTTCGTGCGCGAGAGCGACCGCGGCCAGGTGATCGGCCGCGGGGGCCGTGGGGCGCATGCCCTGCGCACCCTGCTGCGGGCCGCCACGGGGCCGCGCAGCGCCGGCGGCCTCGGGCTGAGGGTCGTCGACTAGATCCATGCCTGACGCGGGCGAGCGGGTCGCCATCGCGCGGCTGGGTCGCCCGCACGGGGTGCGGGGGGCCATCACGGCCCACGCCGACGGCCCGACCCTCGGCACCCTCGCACCGGGTGACGCCGTGACCGTGCGCGTGGGCGAGCACGATCGCGAGCTGGTGCTTGCCGCCCGGCGCGGCGAGGCCCCCAAGGCGATCGTGGCGTTCGAGGGCATCGACACGCGTGACGACGCAGCCGCGCTCACCGGGGGCTCGGTGATGGTGCACCCCTCGCGCCTGCCCGCCCCCGACGACCCCGACACCTTCTACGTGCGCGACCTCATCGGCTTCGAGGTGCGCCAGGGCGACGCGCCGGTGGGCACCGTCCGGGGGGTCCAGGCCGGACCCGCGAACGACGCCCTCGTGGTGGACACCGGTGATGGTGAGATCCTGCTGCCCTTCACCCTCGATGCGGTCACCCAGGTCGACGTCGCGGCCCGCCGCATCATCCTGCGGGAGGGGCTCCTGTGAACGTGGATGTGCTCACGCTGTTCCCCGAGTGGTTCGACTGGCTCCGCCGCCCGCGCCACCTCGCCAATGCATCGGCCGTGAGCGGCCTCGACATCCGCTGCTTCAACCCGCGCGAGCACACGCCCCTGGGCCAGGGCCAGGTGGACGACGCGCCGTATGGAGGGGGCCCCGGCATGGTGCTGCGCGTGGACGTCATCGCCGCGGCGCTCGAGGCCATCTACGGCATGCCGGCCGAGGAGGTGCGCCACACCCGCCGGGTGGTGGTGCTCTCGCCTCGCGGCAGGCCCTTCGATGACGCCGTGGCGCGCGAGCTCGCCGCCGTGCCGCACCTCACGCTGCTGTGCGGGCGCTACGAGGGGTTCGACGAGCGGGTGCACACCCACCTGGCGAACGACTGCATCAGCCTCGGCCCCTTCGTGCTGGCCGGCGGCGAGGTCGCGGCCATGGCCATCATCGACGCCGTGGCGCGGCGCCTGCCCGGTGCCCTCGGCAACGACGAGAGCCTCGACAGGGAGTCGTTCTCGCCGGGCATGGAGGGGCAGGTGGAGCACCCGCACTACACGCGTCCCGCCGAGTTCCGGGGGTGGGGAGTGCCCCCCGTCCTGCTGTCGGGCGACCACGCCGCCATCGAGGACTGGCGCCGATCGCAGGTCCGGCCCGCACCGGGGGCCGGGTCGGTGCTATCCTCGCCGCCGCTTTCATCCCAGGAGGACACCTCGGCATGACCGTGATCGAAACCCTTGAGCGCATGCAGCTTCGCGACGACCACCCGGACTTCCGTCCGGGCGACACCGTGCGCGTGCACTTCCAGGTGATCGAGGGCCAGCGCCGCAGGGTGCAGGTCTTCGAGGGCACGGTCATCAAGCGCCAGGGGGCGTCGGCGCGCGAGACCTTCACGGTGCGCAAGCAGAGCTTCGGCGTGGGCGTGGAGCGCACGTTCCCCGTGCACTCGCCCAAGATCGAGAAGATCGAGCGCACCCTCGAGGGTGACGTCCGCCGCGCCAAGCTCTACTACCTGCGCGACCGCGTGGGCAAGAAGGCCCGCGTGCGCGAGAAGGCCACCTGGATGTCGCAGCGCCAGGACGCCGCCGTGGTGGAGCCGGATCTCGAGGCCCCCGTGGTGGAGGTGGAGGAGATCGTCGAGGTCGAGGAGGTCGTGGAGACCCCCGAGGCCGTCGTCGAGGAG
>JAFMJQ010000130.1 GCA_017853415.1 Thermoleophilia bacterium
CTGGCTGTTCGCGGCATTCATGCTGGCCATCGCCGCGCGCATCTGGCTGGGCGCGACGCGGGACGCCGCCCGGGGCGGCTGAATAGGCAACGCGCCGGCCGTCCGCCGGATCCCCCGGCGGGGCGCACAGGCGCTCGCCGATACGCGCGATGGCCGGGCAGCGCCCCTGCCGGCGCACGAGCCCGGCATCTGGCGGGGGTCCGTGGACTCCTGCGCGTGCCCCCGCCTCGCCCAGCCTCCCACATCAGGATCCGGTCACCCCTTGCCGGAGTCGCCGCGGTCGCCTGCGCGCTCGCCATCGGGACGGCGATCGCACTCGGTGCCGCGGGCAGCCTGGATGCCGGGTTCGACCCCAATCCAAACGCCGAGGTGTGGACGGTCGCGCAGCAGCCGGATGGGAAATTGCTGATCGGCGGAAGCTTCAACGAGGTGGGCGGCCAGCCCCGCCCCCGCATGGCTCGCCTGAACATCGACGGAACCCTCGACGCCGGGTTCCACCCCGACATCGACCTATCGGTGCGGACCGTCGCCGTGCAACCCGACGGCAAGGTGCTGGTCGGGGGCATGTTCACACACGTCGCGGGCCAGGCCCGGCCGTACCTGGCGCGCCTCAACCCGAATGGCACCCTCGACACCGGATTCGACCCCGCGCCCGACGACGCCGTCTATGCAATCACCCATGACGCCGACGGCAGGCTCCTCATCGGCGGCGGCTTCGCCCACGTGGGCACCCGCGCCCTCAAGGGCCTGGCGGGCCTCAGCGCGGACGGCGTCGTGGACCCCGGATTCGCGAATGCGAACCTGATCGGGCCCGTCTACGCCATCGCCGCGCAGGGCGACGGCCGGATCATCGTCGGCGGCTCGTTCGCAAGCGCCGGTGGCCAGCCGCGCAACAACATCGCGCGCTTCAACCCCGACGGCACCCTCGACACGGCCTTCAACCCGGACGTCAACGCGGAAGTCAATGCGATGGCCCCGCAGGCCGACGGCAAGGTGCTGGCCAGCGGGTTCTTCACGCGCATCTGGGGCAGCGCCCGGGACAACATGGCGCGACTCAACGCGGACGGCACCCTCGACCCGTCATTCGACGCGGGCGCCTGGTTCTCCGATATCTCGGCGATTGCCGTGCAGGCGGACGGCAGGGTGCTGATGGGCGGCCAGTTCACCAGGGCCGACGGCGACCCGCGCAATTACGCGGCCCGCGTCGATGCCACCACCCCACAGCGCGCCCCCGAATCGCCCACGGCGCAGGCGGGCGACGGGCAGGCACGCGTGTCATGGACGGCGATCCCGGGCGCGATCACCTCGTACACGGCCACCGCCAACCCCGGGGGACGCACATGCACCACGGCATCCGCCACGTGCACGGTCACCGGGCTCGCCAACGGCGCCTCCTACAGCTTCACGGTGACCGCGGCGAACGCGTTCGGATCCGGACCGGCATCGGCCCCGACATCGCCCGTGACGCCCGACGGCACCGCCCGCCTGGTCTCCTCGGTACTCCCCAGTCGCACCGTCGTGGCCAGCGGCCAGTCCATGCGCATCGGTATCCGGGCGCGCAACACGGGCACCAAGCGCGCGCTGCGCGTGCGCTCGTGCGTGCGGGTGCCCGCCGGCATGGTGATGGTGGCCGCGAAGGGGGCGGGCCGCGCGAAGCGCACGCAATGCTTCGCGATCGGCACCCTCGCGGCGGGGGCGCAGGCCACACGCACGATCACCGTGCGCGCCGTGGCGAACCGCCCCCGGACGGTGCGGGCGACCGGGCGGGCGACCAGCACCAACGCGACCGCGACTTCCGCCAGGCCAGTGGCCGTGCGCATCATCGGGCGCTTGCCCGGCCCGGCCGTTACCGGCTAGGACCCTCGGAGCCGGACGTCAGGGTGGGACGATCTCGCCCGACGGCGTGCGCCGGGCGTGCGAGCAGCCGGCGTGGCACGTGTGCTGTGCGAACCCGGTGACCGTGGGGTCGGTGGCATCGCGGGGCGGCCGCGAGGTGACGAACCCCGTGAGCCGCTGGCTCACGCCTGCACTGCCACAGCCCACGCACACCATGTCCTCGTCGCGCAGGAACCGCTGGCGGAACACCTCGAAGTCGAGCCCGCAGGCCGGGCAGTGCAGGTCGTAGCTGGGCATCAGTCGGTGGTGATGGCCACCTTGAGCACCCCGTCCTCCTGGTTGGAGAACAGCGGGTAGGCCTCCTCGATGTCATCGAGGTCGAAGCGATGCGTGACCAACTGCCCGAGGTCGAGCCGGCCGGCCTGCACCATCGACATGAGCGCCCGCATGCGCTCCTTGCCTCCGGGGCACAGCGTGCTGCGGATGTCGATGTCACCGATGCCGTAGACAAAGCCCTCGAGGGGCACCGTGACCTTGTCGCCGTACACGCCGAGCGACGACACCACGCCTGCGGGGCGGACCGACTTCAGGCAGTTCTCGAAGGTCTCCTGGATGCCAAGCGCCTCGATGGCCACGTCGGCGCCCCGACCATCCGTGAGCTCCTTGACCTTGGCCACGGGGTCCTCCTGCGTGTAGTCGATGACCACGTCCGCACCCATCCTCTTCGCCATCTCGAGCCGCACGGGGTTGGAGTCGACGCCAATGACAAGGCTCGCCCCCATGAGGCGCGCCCCCGCGGTGGCGGAGAGCCCGATGGGGCCCTGCGCGTACACCACGACCGAGTCGCCGATGCGCACGTTGGCCGTCTCGGCCGCGGAGATGCCGGTCGAGGCGATGTCGGTGACGAACATGACCTCCTCGTCACTGAGTCCGTCGGGGATCTTCGCCAGGTTCGCCTGCGCGTAGGGCACGCGGAAATAGTCTGCCTGCACGCCATCCGCGCTGTTGCCGAGGCGCCAGCCCCCGATGAGTCCCCACTCGTCGTCGTACCCGGCGCACTGCGAGAAGTCACCGTGCTGGCAGAAGTAGCAGGCACCGCACGGCGTGATGGCACCAACCACCACGCGGTCGCCCACCTCGTACCCGCGGACGGCCTCGCCGACCTGGTCGATGACGCCCACGGGCTCGTGGCCCACGATACGGCCATTTGAGACCGGGTACTCCTCACGCCAGATGTGGCTGTCGGTGCCGCAGATGGTCGTGGTGGTCACCCGCACGATTGCGTCGGTGGGGCCGCATTCCGGCTTGGCCACCTCCTCAATGTGGATGTCCTCCTTGCCACGGAAGACCGCTGCCCTCATCGTCTCGGCCATGACGCCACATCCTTGTTCACCGGCGGGTCGCCCGGTGCGCCCACCTATTGTCGCTCATAAAGCGTAATCCGCCGCTGGGCCCTGACGCCCGGCGCGGACGGCTTGCCGGGATGCGCCGGGTCAGCAGCCGGTGCTGGTGACCGAGCCGTTGGGGCAGGTGGTGTTGGACCAGAT
>JAFMJQ010000003.1 GCA_017853415.1 Thermoleophilia bacterium
GGCTGCGGCGCAGGGGCCGGAGTGCCGGCCACGCGGTCGGCGCAGTAGCCGAAGGTCACCTTCTGCCCGCCGTCCAGGGTGGCGTTCCAGAACTCGCCGCTCACCTGGATGGTCCCGGATGTCGCCCCGCCCGCCGCCCTGCCGTTCCAGAGCGACGAGATGCGGCCGACGACCGCCACGGGGACGCTCCACGCCACCGACGTGGTGCCGGTGTTCAGCACCTCGACGTCACGGCAGTACCCGCTGGTCCAGTCAGACGTGATCGTGCCGGTCACGCGCAGGTTGCCCGGCGCCGGGGTCGGCTGCGGCGTGGGAGCCGGAGTCGGCGTGGGCGTGGGTGCGGGCGTCGGCGTGGGCGTCGGCGTGGGAGCCGGCGTGGGAGCCGGCGTGGGCGTAGGCGTGGGAGCCGGCGTGGGCGCCGGGGTCGGTGCCGGTGCGCCACCGAGCCCGTCGTTCACCGCCGTCAGCAGGGTCTTCCCGCCGGTGTCGGACGACAGCTCCCAGATCATCACCCCGCCGAGGCCACGCTCGCGGGCCCAGGCCGCCTTGATGCGCAGCGACTCCGCGTCGTCATACGAGATGAACGTGCGGGTGCCGGCGTTCCACAGGTACGGCGACTTCGCGATGTCGTCCCACAGGCGGGTCCAGCCCGGCTTGCCGATGTAGTTGGCGGCGAGGTCCTTGTAGTCGAGCATCCCGGGCTCCCAGGTGCCGGTCGATGCACCCGTGGCGCGCTGGAAGCGACCGTTGTCGGTGGCGGTCACCCCGGTCCAGCCGCGTCCGTAGAACGGCAGGCCGAGCGTCACCTTCGACGCCGGCGCACCGCCGTCGAGGAACGCCGCGATGGCGTCGGTCTGGTCGTAGCGCGGGTCGCCGGGCGATCCGGGCGGCGCCACCAGCGGCGCGTTGTGCCCCGTGGTCGGGTCCCATGAGCCGTTGAAGTCGTAGGTCATGACGTTGACGAAGTCGAGGGGCTCGGTGAGCGCGGCCACCTCGAGGTTGGCGATCTTGTCCACGCCCGCGGGCGCGGCGATGCTGAGCTCGTACCGGCGGTTCACGCCGTCCGACTGCTCGAGGGCGTTCAGCTGGCGGCGGAACTCCTGCATCAGCAGCGTGTAGTTCCGCTTGTCCTCGGGGCGGTTCACCATGCCCGAGTCGCCACCCGCGACCGGGTACTCCCAGTCGATGTCGATGCCGTCGAAGACGTCGCCGTAGCCGTCACGGGTGCCGTCGCCGTTGGAGTCGGTGCGCAGGAAGAGGTTCACGCACGACGACACGAACTCGCGGCGCGAGGCGTCGGTGAGCGCGGCATCCGAGAAGCCCTTCGACCACGTCCACCCGCCCACGCTGATCATGGCGCGCAGGCCCGGGTTCGCGGCCTTCAGCTTGCGCAGCTGGTTGAACGACCCGCGCATGCTGCCGGCGTCCCAGGAGTCGCCGGGGTAGAACCTGTCGATGTCGGCGTAGGGGTCACCCAGCACGCACCGCCCGTTCGCGATGTTCGCGAAGGCGTAGTTCACGTGCGTGAGGCCTGCCGCCGGGATGTCCGACACGTGGTAGTTGCGGCCGTACACCCCCCAGGCGGGGAAGTAGGCGATGACCTTCTTCGAGGTCGGGGCCGGCGTCGGCGTGGGCGTGGGCGCGGGCGTCGGCGTGGGCGCGGGCGTCGGCGTGGGCGCCGGGTGGTCATGGCCGCCGTCCGGCGGCATCGGAGCGGGGGCCGGGGTGGGGGTCGGGGCCGGCGCGGTGCCCCCCTGGCCCATCACCACGTCCGAGCACGAGTAGAAGGCCTCGGGCGAGTCGCTGCGCTGCCACACGGTGTAGAGCACCTGCCTGCCCGTGCGCTCGGGCAGCGATACCTTCAGCGTGGTGGTGGCCTCGGCGGCCAGGCGACCCGAGTCGTGTACGAGTTCGAGGTCGCTCCAGCGCAGCGCGCGGGTCTGGTCGTACGACGGCTTCGTGATGTACACGCGGTAGTACTCGGTGGCGTGCGGGGCGGTGGACCGCCACGTGAGCGTGTACTTGCCGTCCGCGCCCGGGCGCAGCGTGGTGGCGGGCCAGGTCACCGCGCGATCGAACGACGCGTACTTGTCGCGGCCCGCGCTGCACAGCCTGCCGTCGGGGATCAACTCCTGGTGGCGACCCGCGGCATTCGCGATGTTCACCTCGGTCCAGTCGTAGAGCGCCTGGGGGTTTGCCGTCCAGGCCTCCACGCACCGCGGGTCGTCCTTCGCGGTGAAGAAGCACTGGTACACCCGCGACGGCGGATCGGACATCGATCCGTGGCCGAGCGCTGCAGCCGGGATCACGGCCAGGCCGGCGAGCGTCGCAGTGAGCAGTCGGGAGATCTTCACGGTGAGGTCCTTCGGGCAGGGAGAACGTGTCCGTTAAGACCCTGCCCGGCGACCCCTATCGCGCTGTAAACCTCTCGTCAGGGAAATGTGATGGCGTTCCCGTGGAACCCGCCCGCCGAAACCTGAGTAAACCCATCTGTAAGGGAGCCCGCCGCGGTGGGCTCCCCTACAGGGGTCAGGCCAGTGCCGCGGAGCCCTCGGCCCAGTGCTCGAGCGGGCGGGCCGACGAGATGGCCACGCGCGCCGCGAAGGGGTCGCGGGTGCCGCCGACGCGGGTCACCTCGAGCGAGGCGCCCTCCGAGAGCGGCGCGAAGGCGTCGCGCAGCGCGGGCTCGGCCCGCACGAGCGTCTCGTCGTCGTTGGGCGCCTCGTAGCGGTCGAGGATCGTCACGAGCACCTCGCCGGTGCCCGCGCGCCCGGCGGCCCCGATGCCGTCCTCGGCCTGCAGCAGCAGCGAGAGCCGGGCGGCCTCGGTGGCCAGGTCGCGCACCTGCTCGGCCAGCGGGCCCGCGGCGTCGCGCTTGCGGGTGACGCTGAGCCCGGCACGCCCCTCGCCGTAGTCGATGGCGTAGTCGAGCTGGTGTCCGACGATCATGATGCCCGGGCCATTCACCACGTGGGCGTAGCGCGCGACGTCGATGGGGATGCCCCCCACGGCGTCCTCGCGGATGTAGCGATGGAACGGCTCCACGACGGCCTCGGGGTCGAGCGCGGCCGGGTCCTCGAGGTAGAGCTTCACCGAGATTCGGTGCGGGTTCATTGCGGTCTCCTGTGGTTCCGGTCGGGCTACTGGGTGGCCGAGGTCGCGCCGGCCATGCGGATCTGGCAGGCGTGGGCGGCGTCGATGAACAGCTGGGCCTCCTCCACGAGCGTGCGTGCGTGCTCCTCGGTGGCGGCCGACGTCCCCGATGCGTGGCGCTCGAGCAGCGGGCGCGCGAACTTGCCGTGGGCGAAGCGGTCCTGGAAGCGCTTGGTCTCGACGAAGCGCGTGTCGAACTCGCGCACGATCACGTCGTCCTGCTCGGGCACGTCCGGAAGCTCGGTGCGCACCAGGGCGCGCGCGGCGGTGATCATCGATCGGTACGCGCGGTCGTCGGCACGGGCGATGTCGCCGTCCTCCAGCGCCACCTGCGCCTCGAACGCGATGCTCTCGGCGAACGACAGCTCGAGGTCGGTGGACGAGATGACCTCTCCCGCGCACTCGCCCACGCCGATGTCGCCGATGCTGAACTCGCGCGGGTTGCCCCAGTCGCTGAAGAGCGCCGGGTCCTCCTCGTAGTCGGGAATCTGCTTGAGGTCCTCGATGATTGCGGCGAGTCCCTTGCGGCCCACGCGCCCGGTCCAGTCGAGGAACGACTCGCCCGGCAGGCGATCGGCCACGAACTGCCCGGTGATGCGGTCGACCACCTCGGGGATGCGCTTGCTGGGGATCGCGCCCACGGCCAGGCCGTACGAGCCGGCGTTGTTCTGCCATTGGCCGCCCAGCACCACCTGGAAGTGGGGCACCACCCGGCCGCCGCTCTTGCGGCTGTTGCCGAAGAACCCGATGTCGGCCACGTGGTGCTGGCCGCACGAGTTGAAGCAGCCGCTCACCTTGATGCGCAGGCCCTTCACGGCCTCGTCGAGATCGCTCGACTTCGCGGCGAGGCGCTCGCGCAGTTCCCCGGCGAGGCCGCGCGAGGCGGAGATCCCGAGCTTGCAGGTGTCGGTGCCGGGGCACGACGTGACATCCACGATGGTCTCGGCGTAGGGGTCGGCCATGCCGATCTCCTCGAGCGCCGCGTGCAGGTCGCGCAGGTCCTCCAGGCGCACCCACCGGAACACGATGTTCTGCTCCACGGTGGTGCGCACCGTGTCGCCCACGAACCGGCGGGCCACGTCGGCCAGCAGGCGGGCCTGCCCCGAGGCGATGTCACCGAGCGGCAGGGGGATCGTCACCACCGCATAGCCGGGCTGGCGCTGCAGGTAGACATTCGACTCGCGCCATGCGCGGAAGGCGGGGGTGTCCGCGTCGTCCTCGCCGCGGCCGTCCAGCGCGCGCGCGGGCTCCTCCGGGGCCAGGCCGTCCTCGAGGTGCGCGGTCCAGCGCTCGTCGTACGGAAGGATCTCCCGCTCCTCGCGCACGAGGCGGCTGAACTCCTCGATGCCCACCTGCGCGACGAGGAACTTGATGCGCGCGCGGTTGCGGTTCTGCTTCTCGCCCAGGCGGGCGAACACGCGCGAGACGGCCTGCACGGTGGGCAGCAGTTCGCCCAGCGGCACCTGGCGTGCCAGCAGCTTGGCCTGGTGGGGCGTGGTGCCGAGGCCACCGCCCACGTAGACGTCGAATGAGTCGACCGGCTCCCCATCGATGATGTCGGTGCGGGCGATGGCTCCGAGGTCGTGCATCATCACGAGCCCGCAGGCCTCGTCGGCGCAGCCCGAGAAGGCGATCTTGAACTTGCGGCCGAAGTCCTGGCAGTCGGGGTGGCCGAGCAGGAAGCGGAAGAGCGCCTCGGAGTGCGGGGTGACGTCGAACGACTCGGTGCGGCACACGCCCGCCAGCGGGCAGGCCGTGAGGTTGCGCACGCCGTTGCCGCAGGCCTCGCGGGTGGTCATGCCCACCGCGGCCAGCCGGCGCATCACCGTGGGCATGTCCTCGATGTGCACGTAGTGCAGCTGGATGTCCTGGCGGGTGGTGATGTGCAGGATGTGGTCCGAGTACTCCTCGGCCAGCTCGGCCAGCACGTCGATCTGCAGCGGGGTGAGCCCGCCCCACGGCACCTTGATGCGCAGCATGCCCGGGGCGTCCCAGAGCGTCTCGGGCCCCTTGGTGAGCTCGCCCGAGGGGAACTCCAGGGTGCGGTGCTCCACGCCGTCGTGCCGCAGGCCGTTGTCGTAGCGCTGGCCGTACACGCCGCGGCGCAGGCGGGTCTCGGCGAAGACGCGCTCGTCCACCCGGCCGTCCTTGCGCAGCTCGACCTGGTTCTCGAAGACATCGATCTCCTCCGCCAGTTCGGGGTCCATCTTCCCCTGAAGGCGGTCGCGCCAGCCGATCGTGCTCACCCTGTTCTCTCCTCGCGAGGACGCTTGCGGACGTGCCGTCATGGGCACGGACGCGGCACCCTAGGGGAAAGACCAGAAAAAAGTCAAGTATTCAGACTTTTAAATACCCGGAGTTGCGGTGGGTTTTATGGCGCGGGAGTGGAGGCCACGGTGCGGGCGGGGTTGGATACCGGCTCCCAGCGCACCTGGCGGGCACCCCAGTGGTGGAGCGACCGGTAGCCGAGCGCGCGCACCACCCCGAGGTTCATGTCGATGCGTCGCTTCGCGGAGAGGCCGGGCCCCCAGTCGGTGCGCCGGGCCACCACGCAGCGCTTGCCGTTGACCAGGCAGATGCGGATGTAGGCGCCGCAGGGAACCAGGTCGCTCCCCACGGTGAGGTCCATCATCTGGGTCTGGGGAAGGCCGGGGCAGAAGTTGCCCTCGTCCCACGCGCTGTAGGCCGACGCCTCGGTGGTGCGTGCGGGCAGCACCGACGGGATCGCCAGGGCGGCGGCCGTGGGGGCGTTCGGCCGGGCCACGGCCGGCGCGGCGGCGGGCGCAGGCGTGCCCGACGGCGGCGCGGACACCGGGGCGGTGGGAATGCCCTCGGGCATCGCCGCCATGGCTCCACCGGCAAGCGCGCCCCCGGCGAGGGCGAGCGTGGCGGCGGCGATGGCGATGCGATGCAGCAGGGGGGTCTCCCTGTCGCGGTGTCGGCCCGGAGTGGACGCCCGGGGGACGGGCGGCCGGGTGCACACGGACCCGTTGCGAAAAGCGGACCGAGAACCTAGTCGGACGGGGGGCACCGGGAATGGGTCAAATCCGCTCTTTGCGGGCATGTTTGACACAGCGTATTGCCGCTGCGAGCAGGAAAACCGCTGAGGATGGCGACGTACGCCCGGCCCTCGCCCCCAGGCCCTGGAAGCACGGCCCCGGGGCGCGCCATGTACGCCCGCGCCCGGCCGTTGTCGCGGCCTGTGGCCGGGATCAGCCCGCTGGCGGGCTGATCGTCACGTTCGACGCCTTACCCGTGATCGTGGCGACCTTCTCGGCGCCGGTCGCGGGATCGACGTACTTCAGCGTCGTGCTCGACGGAGTCGACTTCAGGGCCCATTTGCCGATCTTCTCGAAGGCCCGGGGTTGCCTCCCCCCGCACTTCGACCTGCGACTCAGCACGTTGAGCTTGTACCCCAGGGGGGCCGACTCGCCGGCCCCCGCGGCGAACCGCATCAGGAAGGTCGCACCGATCGTGTCCTTGTTCTTGGCGGGCACGTAGCAGTGGTAGGTGACCGGGCGCAGGAAGATGCTCACCATCTTCCCGGCGGGCACCGTGCCGGTGGGGCCGTCGGGGAACGCCGGCCCCGGCGCCTGCACCCAGTAGCCGGTGTGAGCGTCCTCGGTCACCGTGATGTCCACCGGGAGATCGTTCACGATGTCCGTCTGCAGGGTCGCCTGGGGCCTCCGGGCCTCCTGCGCCGCCTGCGCCGTCCTGTCCGAGGTCGTGGTGGCGGCGACCTGCGCGTCACCACCGCCGCACCCCGCGATGGCAGCTGATGTCGCGAGGAGGCCGACGATGAGGACGGCGCGTGTTGCTGGGGAGATTCGCATCGTGGGGATCACCGTGTGATGTCGTTGTTCCTGCGCCGCCCGGGAGCACGGATTTCGGGGGCTCTTCCGGCATGTGCTCCAGAAGACGCCCCGAGTGGGCCGTCTGGGATTCGAACCCAGGACCTTGGGATTAAGAGTCCCCTGCTCTGACCAGCTGAGCTAACGGCCCGCGGGCACGCTAGCACCGGCGATGCGCCGGGGGGAAGGTGTTCAGCCGGTGGTGGTGACGGGCTTGGCCAGCTCGGCCAGTCGGTTGCGGATGTCCGCGGCCAGGGTGTCGTCGGGCGCGAGCTGCAGGAAGCGCTGGTAGGCGAGCACCGCCTGGCTGCGCTGGCCGGCCTGCTCGGCCACCTGCCCCCAGTACGCGAAGGCCTGGGCGTCCTTCGGGTTCGTCGCCGTGTACCGCTGCAGCGCGGGCAGCGCCGCCGCCGGGTTGTTCTGGCTGGTGGCCACCGTCACCACCCCGAGCACGACGTCCAGGTTGTCGGGTGCGCTCTTGGCCGCCGCGAGCGCGCTGGAGAGCGCCTGCGGGTCCTGGCGGTTCACGCCCAGGCGGGCCTGCGCGAGGGTGATCTGCGCCTGGCCCAGGTCGTTACGCGCCTGCGCGAGGTCCTTCTTCGCCTGGGCGCTCTTCGGCGACTGCGCGACGGCCTTCTTGGCCGTGGCCACGGCCGCCTGCCCCTGCTGCACGCTCGTCTGCGCGTCGCTCACCGCCTGGGCGAGGGGGTCGGCAACGCCGCATCCACCGCTGACCGCCAGGAATCCCGCCACCAGGCCGAAGCCCAGGAAGGCGATGATGGCGATGATGGCGATGACCTTGGTGAGGGTCTTCTGGTGCCTGCCGTCGAAGAGCACGGCGCGACGCTACATGATCCGCTGGCGGGCCTCAGTGGCGTCGGCCACGATGGCGGGGGTGTCCAGCCGCGTCGATGCCCCGGCATCGAGCACCTGCTCGCCGTCCACCCATGCGGCCACCACCTGCGAACGCGGGTCGAGCACCACGAGCGACGGGTCGGCCTCCACCGGTGCGCCCTCGAAGGGGCGGATCGCCACGATGTCCGCGCGTTTTCCCGGCACGAGCGAACCGATCTCGGAATCCATGCCGAGCACGCGGGCCGAGCCGATCGTCGCGAGGGCCAGCATTTCGGCGGCCACCGGGCGCCCCCCGCGCCGCGCCGTGGCCTCGGCGGCCCATCGGGCCTCGTCGCGCAGGTCGTACGCGCCCGCGCTGGCAGGGCTGTCGGTGCCGAGCCCCACCACCACGCCGAGGGCGTCCAGCATCTCGATGGGCGCGTCGCCGCATTCGAGCCGGCTGTTGGAGTGCGGGCAGTGCGCCACGCGCACGTCGTGGTCGGCGAGCATCGCCGCATCGCCCTCGTCCACCTGCACGCAGTGCGCGGCCACGAGGCCGGGCGCGAGAGCGCCCGCGGCCTCGAGGCGCGACACCACGCCCGGCCCGCCCCCCGGCCAGCGCGCGGGATCACGCCCCACCGAGCGGATGGCGTCGACCAGCGGTCCGATGCCGTCGTCGAGCAGCATCACCTCATCCGGCGACTCGGCCACGTGCGCGGCCATGGCGCAGTCGCCCAGGATCGGATCGGCCAGCACCTGGGCCCAGAGTTCCGGGCCCACGGTGTACGGCGAGTGCGGGGACACGCCCACGCGCACGCGCGGGCCGGCCTGGTCGCGCGCGGCCAGCAGCGCCTCACCGTGTCGCGTCACCTTCTCGCGGGCCTCCGTGCCGGTATCCCTGCCGAATACCTCCATGTGCACGACCGCCCGCAGGCCGGCGTCGCCGGCGGCCGTCACGCCGAATCCGCTGGGGCCGGAGTCGGCCAGCGTGGTGGTGCCGCTGCGCAGCGCCACGAGCGCCGCGTAGCGGGCGGCGGCCTGCCGATCGGCGGGGGTCACATTCGCCGTGCGGTGCACGAACGCCCCGAGCCACTCCCCGAAGCGGGCGTCGGGCACCAGCCCGCCCATGAGCGCCCACTCGAGGTGGCAGTGCGAATCCACCAGCCCCGGCACGAGGATGGCGTCGCCCATGTCGGTGACGGGCACGTCATCGCAGGGCGGGAGGTCGCGCTCGCGCCCGATCGCCTCGATGAGGCCACCCCGCAGCAGCACCCCGCCGTCCCGGACGACGGGACCCTCGACGGGCACGATCCACGCCGCCCTGATGAGGGCGGTGGGGCGCCCGCTAGGAGCCGGCGGGAGTGGTCTCGTCGGTCTTCTGGGGAAGCGCGGGGTCGGACGCCTGCGCGGCCGTCACCTGCTCCTCGGCGCTCTTGTCGCCCGTGACGCCCTTCTTGAACTCGCGCATCCCGCTGCCGAGGCTCTTGCCGATCTCCGGCAGGCGCTTGGCGCCGAAGGCCAGCAGGATGATGGCCAGGATGATGATGAGTTCGAGCGGGCCGATGCCGAACGGCATGGGATTACCTCATGGTTGGCGGTCCCCGGGCGGGGAACCGATCGATCCGACGTTAGCATGGGGTGGCAAGTCGGCGATCTGGCGGGGGGTGGGCGAATAGCGCTTGAGCCCATGGCGGTCGGTTGGGGTGGCCTGGTCGGGACGATCGGCCTCGCCGCGACGGCGGGAGCCCCCGTGTGGGTGCGCGCGGTCGCCGTGATCGTGGCGTTCCTCATCGGCGGCTTCCTCTCGGGAGTGCGCACGCTCGATCACCGCATCATGAACGCCGTGGGCGCGTGGGTGTTCGGGTGGCTGCTGTGGGCGGCCATCTGGATCGTGCTCGCCATCGTGGCCGCGTTCGGCGGCCCCACCGATCCGGAGTTCGCCCCCGGCTCGGATGGCGCGTCGCTCATCATCGCCGCGGCCTCGCTGCTCGCGGCGCTGGTCGGCGGCCTCGCGGCCGATCGCCGCTACAGCACGCGCACCCTCAGGCGCCGGCACTGAACCCCGTGTGATGCGGTGCTGCGGCCGTCCCGGGGCGGGGCCGCAGGGCCGGGGCTAGTTGTCGACGACGAAGTCGCGGTGCGAGCGGCTCGACGTGGGGCCGGACTGGCCCTGGTACTTGCCGCTGTAGGGGGTGTCCACCGGGGTGGTCATCTGCAGGAACGAGATCTGCCCGATGCGCATTCCTGCGTGGATCGCGATGGGCAGGCTCGCGACGTTCGAGAACTCGAGCGTGATCTGCCCGTCGAACCCGGGGTCGATGTAGCCGGCGGTGGAGTGGATGAGCAGCCCGAGGCGACCGAGGCTCGACTTGCCCTCGAGGCGCGCCACGAGGTCGTCGGGGATCCCCACGCGCTCGAGCGTGGACCCCAGCACGAACTCGCCCGGGTGCAGGATGAACGGCTCGCCGTCGTTCACGCGCACGAGCTCGGTGAGGTCGGCCTCGGGCTCGCGCGGGTCGATGTAGGGCTGCCGGTTGTTGTGGAACACCCGGAACTCGTGCGACACGCGCAGGTCGATCGACGACGGCTGCACGAGCGAGTCATCGAAGGGGTCGATCACCAGCCGGCCGGCGGCGATCTGCTCGCGGATCGTGCGATCTGACAGGACCATCGCCGGGGACGCTACCCGATGGGCCTCCCGACCTCGCCCGCTGGACTAGCCTGCCCGGGGTGACGGGTCATTCGCACGGGGAGCCGGGGCCGCAGCGGGCGTTCCGCGTCGATGCGCCTGCCGACGAGGCCCTGCTTGCCCGCGTGCGCGAGGCCCGCGACCGCGGGGCCGTGCCCGACGTCATCGTGGATGGGGTCCTCGTGGGCGACGGCCCGGTCGACATGCTCGACCCCGTCGACGTGACGGCCGACGAACTGCGGCAGCTGGTGGATGGCGGACGCCTGCCGCGCTGGGTGGTGGAGAAGGGATCGTTCGGGCCGGGCTACGTGCAGCTCAAGTCGCTCATGCGCCAGGAGAGCCTGGTCACGGTGTGCGAGGAGGCCTCGTGCCCCAACATCCAGCGCTGCTGGACCCGCGGCACCGCCACCTTCATGATCGCCGGCGAGACCTGCACGCGCGGGTGCCGGTTCTGCGACGTGACCTCGGGCAAGCCGATGCTGCCGCCGGACCCCGGCGAGCCCGCCCGCCTGGCCGACGCCGCCGCGGCCATGGGCCTGCGGTACGTGGTGGTGACCGCCGTGGCGCGCGACGACCAGCCCGATGGCGGGGCCGCGCACTTCGCCGCCGTCATCCGGGCCCTGCGCGAGCGCCTGCCCGACGCCCGCGTGGAGGTGCTCATCCCCGACTTCCGCGGCAACTGGGACGCCCTCGACACGGTCATCGAGGCCCGGCCCGACGTGCTCAACCACAACACCGAGACCGTGCCGCGCCTCTACCGGCGGGTGCGCCCCGGCGCCAGGTACGAGCGCACCCTCGAGCTGATCGAGCGCTCGCGCGCCGCGGGGCTGCCCACCAAGAGCGGCATCATGGTGGGGCTGGGCGAGGAGCTCCCCGAGATCGCAGGGGTGTTCTCCGACCTGGCCTCGGCGGGCTGCGAGGTGGTGACCGTGGGGCAGTACCTGAGCCCCTCGGCCAACCACCTGCCGGTGGAGCGGTTCTATGCCCCGGCCGAGTACCCGGCCCTCGCGGCGCTGGGCCGGTCGGTGGGGCTGGCACATGTGGAGGCCGGCCCCCTCGTGCGATCGTCGTACGAGGCCGACCGGGTAGCCGATGAGGTCGGCGCCGGCGTCGTCTAGGTTGCGCGCATGGAACTGATGACCCCTCAGCAGGCCAAGGCCGCGATGGACGCCGGCGAGGCCGTGATCATCGACGTGCGCGAGGACGACGAGGTGGCCCAGGCGGCCATCCCCGGCGCGCGCCACATCCCGATGGGCGATCTCCTCGAGCGCCTTCCCGAGGTGCCACGTGACACCACGGTCATCTTCAGCTGCCACAGCGGCGGCCGGTCCGAGAACGTCTGCCGCTACCTCGAGGAGAACGAGGGCTTCACCGGCCTGGTGAACCTGGAGGGCGGCATCGTCGCCTGGGGCCAGGCGGGCCTGCCCATCGCGCAGTAGCCGCCGCCCGCGGTCAGAAGCGGCGGACGGTGCGGTAGAGGGTGTCGCGCTGCACGGCGCGGCGACCGGTGGCCTCGATGGCCTCCACCATGCGCGGGGTGTCGAGCGTGAACGCCGTGCCGGCGGCGCGCACGACGTTCTCCTCGATCATGATCGATCCCATGTCGTCGCAGCCGGCCTCGAGCGCCAGCATGCCGATGCGCAGCCCCTGGGTGACCCACGAGCTCTGCATGTGCGCGATGTTGTCGAGGTAGAGCCGCGCGACGGCGTTCATCATGAGGTAGTCGGCCGCCGTGGTGTTCATGTGCTCGTCGCCGCGCGCCGAGCAGCCGCCCGGCTGGTACGACCAGCAGGCGAAGGCCGTGAACCCACCGGTCTCGTCCTGAAGGTCGCGCAGCACGCGCAGGTGCTCCACGCGGTCGTCCACGGTGTCCACCGTTCCGTACATCATGGTGGCGCTGGTGCGCAGCCCGCGCAGGTGCGCCTCGCGCATCACGCCCAGCCACTCGGCCGTGGTGGTCTTGCGCGGGGCGATGATGTCGCGCACGCGGTCGACGAGGATCTCCGCCCCGCCGCCCGGTATCGACCCGAGTCCCGCGGCGATGAGGCGGTCGAGCACCTCGCCCACGTCGAGCCTGGAGTAGAGCGCGATGTGCAGCACCTCGCTGGGCGACAGCGCGTGCAGGTGGATGGGGTACCGGCGCGTGATGTCGCTGAAGAGGTCCTCGTACCACTCGATCCTGAGGTTGGGGTGGTGGCCGCCCTGCATCAGCAGGGCCGTGCCGCCCAGGTCGAGTGTCTCCTCGATCTTCCGGAAGATCACCGGCTTGCTGAGCACGTACCCCTCGGGGTCGCGCGGGTGCCGGTAGAAGGCGCAGAAGTCGCAGTCGGTGACGCAGAAGTTGGTGTAGTTGACGTTGCGGTCGATGACGAACGTGACCTCCGCGGGGTCGGTCACCCGGTCGCGGGCCCGCTGCGCGGCCGCCGCGACGGCCACGACGTCACGCGACTCGATGAGCGCCCGCGCGCCGTCGTCGTCGAGCCGCCCGCCGGCGTCGAGGTGCTCGATCACGTCGAGGTGCCGCTGTGGCGTGACGGTGCTCATGCGGCCTGTGCCTCGAGTGCCGGCACGTCCTCGAGCTCACCCGCATCGCGGGCCATCGAGAGGAACCGCTCGAGGCCCGCCCGCTCGTCGTCGCCGAATCCGTAGCGCAGGCGCGCCAGGTATGCGCGGATATAGGCCTCGTCGAAGGGGAACCGCTGCGCGGCCGCGTGCGCCACGCCATCGGGGTCGGCGGCGAATGCCCCCGTGCCCTCGGCGATGGCGTCGCAGAGCGTGGCGAGTGCCGCCGGCCGCGTGGCGGCGGCGTCGTCACGCGCCGCCCATACCGCGAACACCATGGGAAGCCCGGTGCGCTGCTGCCAGAGCTCGCCGAGGTCGATCGAGTGGGGTGCGATGGCGTCGCGGTGCGCGAGCAGCGCGGCGTCGGCGATGAGCAGCACGGCCTCGCCCCCCGCGAGCGCCGCCGGGGCCTCGAGGTCGGACGCCATCACCCGGAACCGCGCCTGCGGGCCGAGCAGCACGCGCAGCAGCGTGACGCTGCTGGCGCTGTGGGGGGTGACGGCCACCCGCCGCACCTCGTCGAGCGGCACGGGCGAGAGCAGGCGGATGGAGTCGACGGCCCCCTCGCAGGCGATGCAGCCCACCGGCAGCAGGCGCAGTCGATCGGCGTTGCGCGCGTACGCGATGCTCGACATCGCGGAGACGTCGAGGTCGCCCGCCAGCACGCCGGCGTTGAGCAGCGCGGGCAGGCCGTCGGTGAAGGTGACGCCCGGCAGGTCGGCCCGCTCGAGGTGGTGGTAGACCGGGAACATGTTGAGGGCGCTGATGCGCCCCACGCGCAGGTCGCTCATCGGGCCACCGCCCTCGCGCCAACGGCCGCGGCGAGGTGATCGGGGTCGACGTCGTCGCCCTCGGGGATCACCCACTCGTCGGCCCCGAACGACACGGCCACCTGGCATGCCGGGGCGCCAAGTGCGCGCCAGTCGGGGCGGATCGGCACGCCGGGCAGCACGCGCCGGGCCACGGCGGTCACCAGGAGGTCCTCGTTGCCCCACGACCCCGGGCGCTCCGGGGTATCGGCACCGGGCATCAGGTGCACCGCCCGCGGTGCGGCGTGCATGGCCGCCACCTCGAGCAGGCGATCGGCCACCTCGGCACTGGTGGTCCCGGCGCCGTAGCGCACCACCTCGACCCCCTCGTCATCGCCGGTGCCGCGAAGCCAGGCCACCTCATCGGGCACGCCGATGCCCTGTGCCGCGGCGATGGGGTCGCGGGCGTCGAGCAGGGCGATGATCTCGTCGCGCGTCATGCGAACCGGTCCACCATGCCCGCCGCGATGGTGCGCAGGGCGTCGGCGTCCGCGCCGCCGATGTCGCCATCGAGGGCCTCGGTGGCCAGTGCCACCTCATCAAGCGCGATCCGGCGCGCGGCGGCCGTGCCGGGGTGGGTGGCCAGCCGGGCGCACAGGGCGTCCAGGCCCTCGCCCCCCGCGGCCACGCGGCCGATCTCGTTGCCCAGGGTGGGCTCCTCGGCGATGGCGAGGATCTGCGGCAGGGTGACCGTGCCGCTGAGGATGTCCGTGCCCACGCGCTTGCCCGTGGCCGATGGCGACCCCGACACGTCGAGGATGTCGTCCAGGATCTGGAAGGCCACGCCCACGCGGGTGCCGAAGGCGGCCAGCCGCAGCTGGGCCTCCTCCGAGCCGCCCGAGAGCAGGGCGCCCAGGCGGCAGGCCACCGAGAACAGCGCGCCGGTCTTGCGGCGGCACCGCGACATGTAGGCGTCCACCGTGAGCCCCAGGTCACCCGCCGCGCGCTGCTGGTCCATCTCGCCCAGCGCGAGGTCGAGCGAGGCGTCGGCCAGGGCGCTCACGGCCGCGGGCGACCCGATGCGCGTGAGCTCGGCGAAGGCGCGGGCGAAGAGGAAGTCGCCCACGTTGATGGCCGCCGTCGCACCGTGCGCGCGCGCCACCGTGGGACGCCCGCGCCGCGTGGTTGCGCCGTCGATGAGGTCGTCGTGCACGAGGGTGGCCATGTGCACCAGCTCCACCGCCGCCGCGGCCGTGACCAGCGCCGGGCGGTCGGCCTCGCTGCCGGAGCTCGCGCAGAACACCAGCATCGGGCGCACGCGCTTTCCGCCGGCCACGAGGGTGTCCATGGCCGGCTGGCTCACCTCGGGGACGTGGCCGCCCGCGTAACGGGCGAGCATCTCCTCGCACTGGGCCAGCCAGGGGCGCAGCGGCTTGATGAAGGCGTAGACGGGGGGTGCGGTGGTCATGCCACCCTCCCGTGGTGCAGGGTGGCGACGCCCCCGGCGTAGCGGCGCCAGCGCACGTCCACCAGCCCGGCGCGGCTCATGATGGCGGCCATGTCGGCCGGGGACGGCACGCGGCCCACGGTGTCGGCCAGGTGGCCGAAGGCCTCCCGGTCACCGCCGAGCGCCCCGCCCAGCAGGGGGGTGGCATGGCGCAGCACCCGCGCGTGCACGCCTCGCAGCCGCTCGGGCGGCGTGATCTCGAGCACCACCACGCGGCCGCCGGGTCGCACCACCCGCACCAGCTCGGCCACGCCCACGGCGGGGTCGTCGAGGCTGCGCAGGCCCCCGGACGCCGTGGCGGCATCGAAGTGGTCGTCGCCGAACGGGAGGGCGGTGCAGTCGGCCACCTCGAACACGCACCGCTGGTGCCGGGCCGTGGCCTTCATGCGGGCCCGGGCGATCATCTCGGGCGAGTGATCGACCCCCACCACCTCGCCGAGCGGCGTGACGCGGTCGGCCAGCATGAGCGCCAGGTCGCCGGTGCCCGTGTAGGCGTCGAGCACGCGCTCGCCGGCGCACACGTCGGCGGCCTCCGCCGCCGCCCGGCGCCAGCGGTCGCCCATGCCCAGGGTCATGAGATCGCTCACCAGGTCGTAGCGCGGCGCGATGCGATCGAAGGCCTCGCGGTCGAGGGCGGCGCTGGTCACGACGGCTCGTCCGTGCTCGCGATGCGCGGCTCGCCCCATCGGGTGAAGAGGTCGTGCTCGATGCGCAGCACGTCGAGCGCCTTGCCCACCACGAAGTCCACGAGGTCGTCGATGGTCTCGGGGGCGGCGTAGAGCCCCGGCGATGCGGGGAGGATCACGCCCCCGGCCTCGGTGACGGCCACCATGTTGCGCAGCTGGATGAGCGAGAGCGGGGTCTCGCGTGGCACCAGCACCAGCTGGCCACGCTCCTTGAGCATCACCTCGGCCACGCGATGGATGAGGTTGTCGCCGGTGCCGTGGGCGATGCGGCCGAGGGTGGACGTGGAGCACGGCGCCACGAGCGCGGCGCGCGCCCCCGACGACCCGGACGCGAACGAGCACGCGATGTCGTCGGGATCGAGCAGGTCGACGGCACCGGGCGACCGCCCGAAGGCGTCGACGAAACGGTGGCGCACGTCGTCGTACGAGGCCGGTCGCGGGCCCTCCCCGAGGATCTCGTGGCTGATCACCCGGGCGCCGGCATCGGAGATGCACAGGCCCACGTGGTGGCCCGCCGCGGTGAGCGCGGTGAGTGCCCGCCCCCCGTAGAGGGCGCCGCTTGCTCCGGTTACCCCCAGGAAGATCCGCATAGCCCCTCGATGGTAGACCCGTAATGGCTCAAAACAGCCGGGGTCCCGCACCTGCGGGACCCCGGGAAAGACCGTTCGACAGGCGGTAGGCGGCCTACTTGTACTTGGTGCCCAGGCCCCCGACGAACACCGCGAGGTCTTGGAGGTCCTGCGGCGGGAGTGATGCGTACGACGGCATGGGCGCCTTGGGTGCCTTGAACCACGCGATGAGTTTCGCCTGATCCCACCCGGTGGAGCCGTGGTTGGTGAGGTCGGGACCCGGTCCGGGTGCCCCGACGCCCGCCACCATGTGGCACGAACCGCAGCCGTTGGCCATGTACACCGCCATGCCCTTCGTCGCCTGCTCGTCGAGGCCGCTCACGGGAAGCGAGCCCTTGGCCACGCCGGCGGGCGAGTTGGCGCCCATCCAGGTGAGGTAGCAGAGCATGCCGGTGACGATCACGGTGAGGCCCAGTGCGAACGGGCGCTTCCAGATGCGGCGCTCGGGCCCGCGGTCGATGAATGGCCACACCACCAGCAGGATGATCATGATGTTCGGCACCATGAACGTGGCCATGATCACCGGGGTGAGGGCGTTCTGGTTCGCGAAGATCTTCAGCAGCTCGAACGCGAAGTAGAAGTACCACTCGGGCCGCGGGATGAAGTCGGTGGTGGCCGGGTTCACCGGCTCGCCGACCTCCACGCGGATGGTGATGGCAAGGATGATGATCGCCACGACCGTGAGGCCGGCGACGATGGTGTCCTTGTAGATCGCGTAGGGGAAGAACGGCTTGCCGGTCTTCTTCGCCTGCGCGTAGTCCTTGTCGTAGGCCTTCTTGTCGGCGGGCTTCATCGGGCGCCCTCCTTGGCCTCCACGGGCCAGCTGGCCGGGTAGTTCACGCTCCCGGGCAGTGCCTTGGCCTTCTCGCGCGCCGCGGCGCGACGGGCGTCCTCCTCATCGCGCTCGATGCGCAGGCGGCGCTTCGACCACGGCGGCTCGGAGATGCCCAGGCGCACGATGAAGTACAGGTGCAGGCCGATGAAGGTGGCTATGGCCCCGGGTATCACGAGCATATGGATGGAATAGAACCGCGATAGCGTCGCTGGTCCGAACTCCGGGCCGGCACGCAGGATGTCGCCGATGTAGGGACCGAGGATCGGCGCGCTGGCGAAGATGTTCACCGCCACCACCGTGGCCCAGTAGGCCTTCTGGTCCCACACCAGCAGGTAGCCGGTGAGGCCCATGAACATCGTGAGCAGCAACAGCACCGATCCGGTGACCCACGTGAGCTCACGCGGGTACTTGTAGGCGCCCCATATGAACACGCGGGCCATGTGCAGGAACACCACGATGATCATCACCGAGGCGCCCCACTTGTGCATGCCGCGCACCATCCAGCCCCAGGTGACCTCGTTGGTGATGTACTCGATGCTCTGGTAGGCGCCGCCCTTGGTGTCGGGCACGTAGTACATCGCCAGGATGATCCCGGTGATGGCCTGCATGCCGAACACGACCATGGCCGTGAAGCCCAGGGTCTGGAACCAGCTGGTGCCCGCGGGGATGTTGCGGAACAGGAACCACCGCGTGCCGGTCTTGATGCCCGACCGGTCGTCGACGTAGTCGATGGTGGCCTCTGCGCCCTTCTGGACGGGGTTCTTCGGCCCGATGTCCTTGGTCGTCACCGTCGGCTCCTACGTGAACGGGTAGAGGTGGGAGAGGGTGCCCGAAACCGGCTCGCCCGGCCCATGCAGCGAGTAGGCCTGCTGCTGCTGGTCGATGGAGTACGGCTTGCCGACGAGCACGCGCAGGTTCGGGTTGTTGCTCTTGGCCGCGACGGCCAGCGGAATGCGGTCCTTGCCGGCCTCGATGTCCTGCGGCTCGAACTTCTTGCTCTGGTCCACGACCTTGATGTCCACGCGGTCGAGCGGCCGCGGCGGCGGGCCGCCGGTCACCAGGCCGCGCGAGTCGTACGCGCCGCCGTGGCATGGGCACACGTAGCCGGCGCTGCCGGGCGAGTACGCCACGGGGCAGCCCAGGTGGGCGCAGCGGTTCCAGATGGCGATGAGGTCGAAGTCCTCGGGGCCCAGCGCGGTGGCCCACTTCGCGAACTTGGCCTCGTAGGCCGCGGCGGGCTCGCCCGGGGTGGGCTGCGGCCGGGTGGAGGGGTCCTTGAGGCCGTAGATCACGTAGATGCGACGGTCGGCGTCGGACGTGGGCCCGGAGACCGAGAGGGATGCCACCTCGCCGATCTTCGTCGACGGCGTGGGGTCGGTGTAGGGCGGCGGGTTCTTGAGGTAGTCGCTCGCGGGGCCGATGTCGGCCCAGCGGAACTCCTCCTCCTTGAGCGGAGTGGACACGGCGAAGCCGACCACGGGCACGAGGATGGCCGCCGCCAGCACGCCGGTGCCGGCGAACGCGGCGTTCGACAGGAATCGCGTGCGGGTGACGTATCCGGGGTCGTCGGAGGGGTCCGGCTCCGGGGTGAAGTCGGCTGCGCGCGGGCCCTGGTACGGGCCGTTCTGGGTACCGGGAGTGCCGTTGTTCGGCTCGTCCTCAGCCACTCCAACCTCCGTCGACGATTACTCGGCCCACGACACTAACCGAGGTGAGCCCGTTCGGGGGTGAAATGTGCCGCTCGTGAGGGACATTGGGCCGGTTGTCCCGGCAGCGGCGGGACGCCCCGCACGCCGTTCACTCCCCGGGCAGGCGGATTCCCAATTCCGCCCACCGCGCGGTGACGGCCTCGCGCACCTCGTCGCTCATGCGGATCTCGTCCGGCCACGGGCGCACCTGCCCCTCGCCATCCCACTTCGCGGTGGCGTCGAAGCCGATCTTCGCGCCGTATGCGGGCCAGGGGGCGGCGTGGTCGAGGGCGTCCACGGGCCCGTCGATCACCAGCACGTCGCGCTTGGGGTCGACGTTCGAGAAGGCGCGGAACGCCACCTGCGAGACGTCGTGCACGTCGATGTCCTCGTCCACCACGATCACGCAGCGGGTGAGCGAGAGCAACCCGAGGCCCCACACGGCGTTGATGAGCTTCTTGGCATGCCCGGGGTAGCGCTTGCGCACCGACACGATGGCGCAGTTGTGGAACACGCCCTCGAGCGGGAGGTTCATGTCCACGAGCTCGGGCACCGTCATGCGGATGAGCGGGAGGAACAGCCGCTCGGTGGCCTTCCCCAGCCAGTAGTCCTCCATCGGCGGCATGCCCACGATGGTGGTGGAGTAGATGGCGTCACGGCGCATGGTGAGCCCCGTCACGTGGAACGCCGGGTAGCGGTCGACCGGCGTGTAGAAGCCCGTGTGGTCGCCGAAGGGCCCCTCATCGCGGATGTCCGCCGAGTCGACGTAGCCCTCGAGCACCACCTCGGCGTGCGCCGGCACCTCGATGTCCTGGGTGACGGCCTTCACCATCTCCACGCGGTCGCCGCGCAGGAAGCCCGCGAACATCATCTCGTCGAGCGCCGGCGGCAGGGGCGCCGTGGCCGAGTAGGTGATGGCCGGGTCGGTGCCGATGGCCACGGCAACGGGAACGCGGCCCTGGGAGTCGAGCAGGTGCTGGCGGCCGTCCTTGTGGATCTGCCAGTGCATCATGCAGGTGGTGCGGTCGACCTTCTGCACGCGGTACATGCCGCAGTTGCGCGTGCCGGTGCGCGGGTCGTTGCTGAACACCAGCGGCAGCGTGACGAACGGCCCGCCGTCGCCCGGCCAGCAGGTGAGGATGGGCAGCCGGTCGAGGTCCACCTCATCGCCCTGCAGCACGACCTCCTGGCAGGGCCCTGACTTCACGGTCTTCGTGCCGAGCGATGCCAGGTCCTTGAGCTTGCCGAGCGCCTTCACCTTGTCCATGAGGCCCTGGGGCGGCTGCATCTCGGCGATCTCGGCGATGCGCCCGGCGATCTCGTCGAGGCTCTCGCCGCCCAGCCCCATGGCCATGCGGCGCTCGGAGCCGAACTGGTTGATGAGCACCGGCAGGTCGGATCCCCTGACGTTGGTGAAGAGCAGCGCGGGGCCGCCCGCCTTCATCACCCGGTCCGAGATCTCGGTGATCTCGAGGTGGGGGTCCACCTCTGCGGTGACCTCCTGCAGCTCGCCGATGGCCCGCAGGGCGGCGATCCACTCGCGCATGTCCTTCATCGGGCGAGGGCCTCCTCGAGCGCCGGTGCCGGGGCCAGCCCCGCCGCGAGCTCGTGGATGGGCCCGGGGATCCCCTCGCGCAGCGCCGCGCGGGCGGCGCGCACGGCATCGGCGGTGCCGGGTCCCGACTCGCCCGATACCGCCGCCGCGGTGCAGCGCCAGAGCGGCACGAGGTCGTCCTCGCGCCCCGCCGCCACGGCGGCCGCCGACAGCGCCACGAGGTCGCCGAGGGCCTCCACCATGGCGAGGTCGCCGGTGGCCGCGATGCGCACCAGGCCCTGCGCGTAGCAGTAGTCGCCCGCCAGCACGGCGGCGCCCATGGGCACGTTGTCCACGTGGCGCGGGCGGCCGTGGTGCAGCAGGAAGCCCTCGAGGATCAGCTCGAGCCCGAGGGCGTTCTCGCGTGGCAGCGGCGGGCTCACGAGGGGCACGAGCACCTCGTCGGCATCCACCGTGCGCCCTGCCAGGGCGGGCTGCTCGGCCAGTACCTCGCTCACCCGGTCGGCGGCGGCGCCGATCATGCGCCGGCCTCCTCGAGCGCGCCGGCGAGGGCCGTGGCGAGCTGCGCGAACTCCTCGTCGCCGTGGCGCGTGCCCACGAACCACGCCTCGAACTGCGAGGGCGGCGGGTACACCCCGCGCGCCAGCAGGCCGCGCGCCACCGCGGCGTACATGTCGGTGTCGCAGGACGTCGCCCCGGCGTAGTCGGTGACCGCGGCGTCGGTGAAGAAGGGCGTGAGCATCGAGCCGATGCGGTTGATCGTGACCGGCGCGCCACTGTCCTCGATGACCTGCTGCAGGCGCGCGCCGCCCTCGTCGAGCCGCTCGTAGATGCCGGGCTCGGCGAGGCGGCAGAGCACCGCGAGGCCCGCGGTGGTGGCCAGCGGGTTCCCCGAGAGCGTGCCGGCCTGGTAGCAGGGGCCCTCGGGTGCGAGTTCGGCCATCACGTCCGCCCGGCCGCCGAACGCGCCCACGGGCAGGCCTCCGCCGATGACCTTGCCGAGGCACGTGAGGTCGGCACGCACGCCGTAGAGCTCCTGGGCGCCGCCGCGGGCCACGCGGAACCCGGTGATGACCTCGTCGAGGATCAGCAGGGCGCCGGTGCGGTCGCACGCGGCGCGGAGCCCCTCGAGGTATCCGGGGGCCGGCGGCACCACGCCCATGTTCCCGGCGATGGGCTCGATGATGATGGCCGCGGCGCCCTCGAGCGCGGCCTCGGCGGCGGCCAGGTCGTTGTAGGGCACCAGGCGCGTGGCGGCGGTGGCGCCGGCCGTCACGCCCGGGCTGGTGGGCACGCCCAGCGTGGTGGCGCCACTGCCGGCCTGGGCGAGGAGGCCGTCGATGGCGCCGTGGTAGCCGCCCTCGGCCTTCACGATGGCCTCGCGGCCGGTGGCCGCCCGGGCCAGGCGCACCGCGCCCATCACGGCCTCGCTGCCCGAGGAGGTCATGCGCAGGCGCTCGATCGACGGCATGGCCTCGGTGACGGCCTCGGCGAACAGCACCTCGCGCTCGGTGGGCGCGCCGTAGGACGTCCCCCGCGACAGGGCGTCGCGCACGTCGTCGATGACCATGGGGTCGGCGTGCCCGGTGATGGCCGGGCCCCACGTGGAGAGGAAGTCCACGTAGCGGTTGCCGTCGGCGTCCCACACGTACGCGCCCTCGGCGCGGTCGATGAACAGCGGATCACGCCCGATGCCGCGCATCGCGCGCACCGGCGAGTTCACCCCTCCCACCAGCACGCGGCGCGCGCGCTCGTAGAGCTCGCGGCTGCGGGCATCCACGGGGGCGCCGGCCACGGGCCTCAGCCCACCGGCAGCGGGGATCCCGCCAGCGCCAGGTCCTCCCATGCGCGGTACTCGGGCGAGTAGTAGCGCAGGCGGACCTTCTTGAACTCGAAGGTGGAGTAGAGCACCGCGTAGTCGTCGTGCCCGAGCCCGGCCTCCTCGGCGAGCGCCGCGATGGTCTCCTCGCAGGCGTCCTTCGATCGGGCATGCACCATGGTGAACAGGCTGTAGGGCCAGTCGTCGTAGACCGGGCGGCGGTAGCAGTGCGACACCGACGAGAACGTGGCCATGCGGCTGCCGAAGTCGTCCACGACGTCGGCCGGCACCTTCCACACGGCCATGCCGTTGGCGCCGAAGCCCGCCTTGCGGTGGTTCAGCACGGCGGCGAAGCGGCGCATGAGGGTGCGCTCCTGCATCTCGCGGCCCTTGGCGAGCAGCCGGTCGGTGTCCCACCCGGCGGCGTCGGCCCACTGCGCGAACGGCTCGGGCACCAGGGGAAGGTCCTCCTGCAGGATGAGGATCGCCTCGCGGTCCTCGTCACTCGGCGGGTTGCCGTCACCGCGCTGGGGCGGTGCCACGGGCTCGGCGCGTGCGGTGGTGCCGCGCTCGCCGGTCATGTCGAGCTGCACGTTGATCTTGTAGAGCATCAGCGTGGGCAGGATGCGCATGGAGATCGCGCCGGTCTCGCGCCCGAGCACCTCGAGGACGTCCTCGATGGACATGCGCGCGTCGGGCTCCACCGCCAGCGTGAACCACATGTTGAAGTGGTGCGTGCGCCGGTAGTTGTGGCTCACGCCGGGGTGGCCGTTGATCACCTTGGCGGCCTCGAACAGGCGGTCGTCGGGGTAGGCGGCGGCCACCAGCGTGCTCTCGTACCCCAGCGCCCGGGTGTCGAAGATGGCCGACACCTGGCGGATGATCCCGGCCTGCTTCAGCACGCCCATGCGGGCGAGCACCTCGTCCTCGCCGATGCCCACGCGCCCGGCGATGTCGAGGAAGGGCCGGTGGTCCATGGCGATGCCGGCCTGCAGCTCGTTGAGCAGCCGCTGGTCGACCTCATCGGGCTTGTGCCGCACGCGCGGGGTGGCCTCGGTGGTGCTCATCGCTCCTCCTCCTGGATCCACCGCGCCGCGTCCACGGCCGCGTATGTGATGACGATGTCGGCCCCGGCGCGCACGACGGCGGTGAGGGTCTCCATCATCGCGCGCCGCTCGTCGAGCCATCCGCGCTCGGCGGCGGCCTTGATCATCGAGTACTCGCCGCTCACGTGGTAGGCGGCCACCGGCAGGTCGGTGGCCTCGCGCACGGCCCGTATGACGTCGAGGTACGTGGCGGCGGGCTTCACCATCACCATGTCGGCGCCCTCGGCCTCGTCCTCGCGCACCTCGCGCACGGCCTCGCGCGCGTTGGGCGGGTCCATCTGGTACCCGCGCCGGTCGCCGTGCCCGGGCGCCGAGCCGGCGGCCTCGCGGAACGGGCCGTAGAACGCCGATGCGTACTTGGCCGAGTAGCTCATGATGGCCACGCCCTCGTGGCCCGCCTCGTCGAGGCCCGCCCGGATGGCGGCCACCCGGCCGTCCATCATGTCGCTCGGCGCCACGATGTCGGCGCCGGCATCGGCGTGGCTCACCGCGGTGCGGGCAAGCACCTCGAGCGAGGCGTCGTTGGCCACCTCGCCGTCGTCGTCCAGCAGCCCGCAGTGCCCGTGGTCGGTGTAGGCGCACAGGCAGACGTCGGTGATCACCACCAGGTCGGGCAGCGCGGCCTTGAGCGCCCGCACGGCCTGCTGCACCACGCCGTCGTCGGAGTGCGCCGACGTGGCCACGGCATCCTTGTGGTCGGTGACCCCGAACAGCAGCACGCCCCCGATTCCGGCCGCGTGCGCTGCGCGGGCCTCATCCACGAGCAGGTCGGGTGAGAGTCGTGCGACGCCGGGCAGGGCATCCACCGGTTGGCGCACGCCGGATCCCTCGACCGCGAACATCGGGAGCACCAGCTGCGACGGCCGCGGGACGGCCTCGCGCACGAGGCGCCGGATGCCCTCGGTGCGGCGGAGCCTGCGATGGCGGACCGCCGGGAACACGCCGGTGGCGCCGGGCGCCTGTGTGGTCGGTGACTGCACGGCCACCGAGTGTATCGTCGCTCCCGTGGCTGACGAGCCCCACCCGCCGCACGGCGATGAGGCCGGGACGTCCATCACGACGCTCCGCCGCGTGGGCCTCGCGCCCGATCAGATGCTGCAGGGCTACCTGCAGGGCGCATTCCCCATGGACGAGGCCGGGGCCACCGGGCCGATCGGCTGGTTCGTGGCCGATCCGCGCGCGGTGATCGTGCCCGGGCACGCCCGCGTGCCGGCAACGGTGCGTCGCATGCTGCGCCGGCGGGGGTACGTGGTGCGGGTGGATGCGGCCTTCGGCGAGGTGGTGCGCGCATGCGGTGGCGAGCGCGATGGCGTGTGGCTCACGCCGCGGCTCGCGGCGGCCTACGACGCCCTGCATGCCGAGGGGCTCGCGCACAGCGTGGAGGCCTGGGATGGCGATCGGCTGGTGGGCGGCCTCTTCGGCGTGTGGCTCGGCCGCTTCATGACCGCCGAGAGCATGTTCCACCGGGCACCCGATGGCGGCAACGCGGCCCTCGCGGGCCTCATCGACGTGGCGCGCACGGGCGGGGCCGAGGTGATCGACGTGCAGATGATGTCCGCGCACGTGGTGCGGTTCGGTGCGCGCGAGGTACCGCATGCGGAGTTCCTCGGCCTGCTCGCGCGCGCGACCGGGGCACCGGCGCCGCGGTGAGCCCCTAGGCGTGCATGCGGCGGCCCAGCGCCACGCGGGCGGCCACGCCGTACACCAGCGCCACCACCGCCAGGATCCCCATGCCGACGTAGGTGGACGACGTGACGTCGGGATCGACCAGCAGGCCCTGGAAGATGCGCGCCGCGGGGCCGAAGCCCGCGAATGCGCTCGCCCAGTAGGCGATGTCGTTGCCGGGGATCAGGGCGATGACCGCGAGGGGCAGTGCCAGCATGAGTCCGGCCAGCAGCGCGGTGCGGGTTTCGCGGGCGAGGGCGCCGATGAGCAGGCCGAAGGCCCCCGATGCCAGGCCGGCCAGCAGCAGCGCGGGCAGCCACAGCAGCCACCGGCCGATGGTGATCGACGTCGTGAGCGCCACCACGCCCAGCAGCACGTAGCCCACCACGGTGCAGGCCACGGCCGCGAGCAGGGCCTTCTGCCAGATGATCGTTCCCGGGCCCGCGAGGCCGCGGCCGAGGCGCGAGAGCACGTGGTCCTCGCGCTCGGCCGAGAGCAGCGCGGCCGCGAGCAGCACGCCCACCAGGCCGATGCCCACCACCAGCGCGCCCGCGATGCCCAGCGCCGACAGCGGTTCGCGACCCGGCGGGCCCTCGCGCACCTCGAGGCGGATCGGGCTGGCGATGGCCTGCGCGGCCGGCTTGGCCAGTTCGAGGTTGCCGCCCACCCCGCCGACGTAGTCGCGTAGCGCCGCCACCTTCTTCGCGAGCGCGGGCTTGCCATCGGCACGCAGCGCCTTCTCCACCGCGGCGAGGTTGCGGCCGCTCTCCTCGAGCCCCAGCAGCGTGCCGGAGCGGCCGAAGATGCCCACGGTGCCGCCGTTCTGGATGAGGTCGACGAGGTTGAGCACCTGCGTGACGTACGCGGTGGCGAGTGCCTGGTTGAGCCGGAAGACCGCCGACTCGAGGTTGCGCTCGATCGCCTGCGCCTCGATGGGCGACCGGGGGTTGGTGGCGAGCTTGAGCACCGGTGGCTTGAGGCCCGACTGCAGGTCGGCGATGAATCCCTGGGGCACCGTGAGCACGGCGCTCACGCGGCCATCCGCCAGGGCCTCGTCGGCCTGCGCGGGACCGAGGCGCACCAGGTCGACGTCGTCCTCGAGGCGGGTGGCGTAGTCGTCCACCGAGAGCCGCTCCTCGCCCACCTGCACCGTGCGGGCCGCCCCGGTGTCGAGGTTGACGAAGGCGATGGACGGCCGGCGGTCGCCTCCCGAGAGCGCGATGGCCAGCAGGATCGCGATGACGATGGGGTAGCCGATGAGCACCGCGAGCAGCCCGCGACTGCGTCCGAGCACGCGCAGGTCCTTGGCGAAGAGCAGGCGCCCGGCGCGCAGGGCCCTCATGCGTCGTCCCCCAGCAGCGCCATGAAGCCCGCCTCGTCGAGGGCGGCGGCGGGGCCGTCGTGCAGCAGGCGACCGCGGCCCAGCACCAGCACCCGGTCGGCGTTGCGGGAGGCCTCCTCCATCGACTGGGTCGAGAACACCAGCGCCATGTCGTCTGCGCGCACCAGGTCGTCCATCCATCCCCACAGCCGCACGCGCTGGTCGGGGCTGAGGGTGCCCGTGGGCTCATCGAGCAGCAGCAGGCTGGGGGCGCCCGCGAGGGCGATGGCCAGGTTCAGGCGCTGGGTCGTGCCGGTGGACAGCGCACCCGCGCGCCGGTCGGCGAACTCCCCGAGGTCGGCCCGCACGATGAGGGCCTCGGCCGCGGCCGCGGGGTCGTCAGCGCCCTCGAGGCCGGCGAACAGACGCAGGTTCTCGCGCGTGGTGAGGCGCGGGTACAGCGCCGGGCGCTGCGGCACCCACCCCACCGGCTGCGCCGCGCCACCGTCCCACTCGAGCGCGCCGCCACTCGGCGCCTGCACCCCGGCGAGGATGGTGAGCAGGGTGGTCTTGCCGGCGCCATTGGGCCCCGTGAGCGCGATGCGCTCGCCGCGGGCGATGCGGATGTCCAAGGGCGCGAGCGCCTCGAGCGCGCCGTACCTGCGCGTGAGTCCGCGCGCCTGCAGTAGCGGGCCGCCCACGGACCCGGGTCAGTCCGCGCCGGTGGGCCGTGCCGGCTGCGCCGGAGTGACCCCGGTCACGTCGAGGGTGTCGCCGTCGCCCTGGCCGCCCGGGTCGTCCCCGCCTGCCGTCGCCGAGCGGCGCGGGGGCGGGGCGAGGCCCGTGAGGGTGTCCTGTTCGGATGTCTCCGGGGCAGCCCCGGGTGGCGCGCCGGCGAGGGCGGGGGAGAGCCCGAACCAGCCCATGCGCTCGCTCAGGTACACGGCGGTCTCCTTGAGGATCACCACCACCGGCACCGCGAGGATGATGCCGATGAACCCGTAGAGCTCCTCGCCGATGAGCACCCCGAAGATCACCACGAGCGGGTGCACGCCCACGGCGTCGCCCATCACCTGGGGCACCACCACGTGGCCCTCGAACTGGTGGATCGCGATGAAGGCGATGAGCACCCAGAGGGCGGTCCACGGCGAGATGAACAGGGCCAGGAGCACGGGCGGGATGGCACCGAGGATGGGCCCGATGTACGGGATGAACTCCATCACGAAGATCCACGCGGCGAACAGCACGGCGTAGGTGGCGCCCTGCGGGAACACGCCGGTGACGCCGAAGATCCAGAGCACCACGCCGGCGCTCACCGCGATGATGAGGCACACCAGGGTCTGTGCCTTGATGTACTCGACCAGGGTGCGCTCGGTGCGCACGAGGAACTGCGCCGCCGACGGGCCCCCGAGGCGGCGTGCCGCGCGCGCGATCTGCGGGGCGTCGAGCAGCATGTACACCGCCGCCACGATGATGATGATGATGATCACCAGCGCACCCAGCGCGCTGAGCGAATACGACACCGCGTTGCCCGAGAGGTCGTTGGCCCAGCCCCGGATGGCGGCGAATGCCGCCGCCGCACGCTCCTGCACGTCGACATCGATGCTGTTGCGATCGAAGAAGCCCTGCAGCGTCTGCACCTGCCGCTGGGCCTGGTCGGTGTAGAGCGGCAGGTTGGCGCGGATGGTGTTGATCTGCTCCTGGATCGGGGGGATGAGCAGCACGATCGCCGCCGCCACCACCCCGAGGAACGACAGGAACACCGTGGCCACCGCGAGGCCGCGCGGCACGTGCACCCGGCGCAGCATCCGCACCAGCGGGTTGAGCAGCAGGGCGATGACCACCGACACCAGGAACACGAACAGCACGCGGCCGAGCGTCTGCCCCGCGATCCACACCATCACGACGATGGCCGCTGCCGTGCCGATCCACGCCCACGGCGGCACTGTGGCCTGGCGGCTGCTCATGCGCGGCATGGTATCGCGGGCCCCCGGGGCCGGTGCAGCGGGGGCTCTGGTCTAGCCTTCCGTTGCCCATGCCGCCCCTCACCAGAGATGAGCTCCGATCGCGGCGCGCCGTGCGGCGCCAGGCGGACCGGCACACGAGCAACCGCGTGCTGCTCACCGTGGTCGCACCCGCGGTGCTGGTGGCCGTGGTGATCGCCGCGATCGTCCTGGCCTTCTACGACGGCGGGTCGAGCGGCGGCGCGGCGGTGCCGAGCGGCCAGGTGGCCTCACCGGTGCCGCCATCGGCCGTGGCCGATGCCCCGGCCCCGCAGCGGGTGGTGCTGGCCCGTGCCGGGCAGGTGGAGGTGGTGCTGCCGGTGGCCGAGAAGCAGGTGACCGCCGTGCTCTTCCACTCGGTGGCCGAGCCCGGCGCCATCAACATGGCCCCGGCATCGGCCGTGTCCCACAACGTGGCATCCGATGAGGGCGGCGCCGCGGGCACCGCGGGCGTGGACGTCGGCGCGCCGGCCGGCTCCACGGTGTACAGCCCGGTGGACGGCGTGATCACCGCGGTGATCCCGCATCGCATCAACGGTCGCCCGGAGGGCCTCGAGATGGTGATCACGCCCGCGGGCGTGCCCGACGCCGCGGTGCGCGTGAGCCACATCGAGCCGGGGCCCGACGGCATCGTGCCGCGCGTCGGCACGGCCGTGGGCGCCGGGCGCACCGTGCTGGGCCGGGTGCGCGACCTCTCGCGCGTGGCCCGCTTCGACATCGCCCGCTACACCAACGACGCCGGCAACAACGTGCAGGTGGAGCTGCTGCGCCAGCCGACCGGGCCGGGCGTGTAGGTGGGCGCCGGGTTCACGGCCCTGGTGGTGGGCGATGTGTTCGGCGGCGCCGGCATGCGCGCGATCGAGGACGTCCTGCCGCGCCTGCGCGCCGAGCACGAGCCGGACATCGTGGTGGTGAACGCCGAGAACGCCGCGCACGGGTCGGGCACCACCCCCAAGCAGGCGGCCACCCTGCTGGCCGCGGGCGCCGACGTGCTCACGGGCGGCAACCACACGTTCCGCAGGCAGGAGTTCTTCGCCACGCTCGAGACCGACTCCCGCGTGCTGCGGCCGGCGAACCTCACCACGCGCGGTCCGGGGTCGGGGAGCGTGGTGGTGGATGCCCGCGGCGGCTACCGCGTGGGCGTGGTGAACCTCATCGGCTCGATCTTCATCGACGCCGCGCAGAGCCCGTTCACCGTGGCCGATGACATCGTCGACCGCATGCGTCGCGAGACCCCGGTCATCATCGTGGACATCCACGCCGAGGCCACCAGCGAGAAGATCGCCCTCGCCCGGCACCTCGATGGCCGCGTCACCGCGGTGCTGGGCACCCATACCCACGTGCCGACCGCCGACGAGAAGGTGCTGGCCGGCGGCACCGCCTACATCAGCGACATCGGCATGACCGGCCCGCACGACTCGGTGATCGGCGTGCGCGAGGAGCCGGTGCTGAGGCGGTTCCTCACCGGGATGCCCGCGAAGTTCGAGCCGGCCACCGGTGACGTGCGGCTGCAGGCCGTGCTCGTGCGCGCGCAGCCGGATGGCCGCGCAACGTCGATCGAGCGCATCGACGTGGCGGTGCCGGGGGGATCCCCGGCCTAACCGCCGGCGTTGTCGGGGGGCGCGTAGTCCTCGATGCGCCTGAGCCACGGGATGCGGCGCACGGCCAGCAGCGTGGCGATGCCGACGAGCACCACCACGCCGATGAGGATCCACTGCGGCGGCGTGGGGATGCCGACCTCGAAGAAGTCGCGCAGGAACGGCACGTAGAGGCCGATGGTGAGCAGCACCACGAACCCGGCCACCATCAGCCACACCCAGCGCCGCACGGGGCGTCGCTCCACCCCGCGCTCGAGCTCCACCACCACGGCGAGGCCGAGCAGGGTGGCCGTGAGCACCGATGCCGTGCGGGCCTCGCCCACGGTGGCCGAGAACGCATCGCGCGCCAGCAGGTAGCAGGCGGTGATGGCCGCGGCGATCACCACGCCCGCGGGTATCGCGAACGCACCCAGGCTGCGCATGAAGCCCTCGCGGTGCACCGGGCCCTCGCTCTTCGCCAGGGCGAGGAAGAACGCCGGGATGCCGATGGTGAGCGACGAGGTGATGGACAGCTGGCGCGGCAGGAACGGGAACGCCATGGGCAGCAGCGCGAACGCCAGCAGGATGAGCGCCGAGTACACCGACTTGGTGATGAACAGCTTCGCCACGCGGTGGGTGTTGCGGATGATCTGCCGCCCCGCCTCGATGGCCTTGGGCAGCGTGGAGAATGCGTTGGTGAGCAGCACGAGGTCGGCCACGCCCTTGGCCATCTGGCTGCCGTTGCCCATGGCCACCGCCAGGCGGGCGTCCTTGAGCGCGAGGACGTCGTTCACGCCGTCGCCGATCATCGCCACGTAGCGGCCGTTGGCGGTCATCGCCTGCACGAGCGCGCGCTTCTGCTCGGGGGTGATGCGGCCGAACACCGCGGTGGTGGTGACGATCTCGCGCAGGGCCTCGGGGTCGTCCGGCAGGTCGGGCCCCTGGATGGCGTTCTCGGCGCCGGTCACCCCGCAGGCCGCCGCCACGGCCTGCACGGTGCCCACGCCGTCGCCCGAGATCACCTTCACCTGCACGCCCTCCGACTCGAGGAACCTCACGGTGTCGGGCGCGTCGGGGCGCAGGGCCTCCTCCAGCACCACGGCGCCCGCGGCCTGCATGGGGGGCAGGTGGCCCATGCCCTCCTGGTGCTCGTCGAGGGGCTCGTCACCGGTGGCCACCAGCAGCACGCGCCGTCGCTGGGCCTGGGCGGCGGATATCGCGGCCTGCAGGTCGGGCGGCACCGTGATGCCCACGCGCTCGAGGATCTCCGGCGCGCCCATCACGATGGTGCCCTGGCCGTCGATCGTCACCCCGCTCCACTTGCGCGACGACGCGAAGGGCACCTCGGCCACCGGCACCGCGGCGTCGGCGGGCATGGCGGCGAGGATCGCCTCGGCGGTGGAGTTGCGCGACGCCGCGCTGGCCGAGAGCAGGCCGGCGGCCCGCCGCACGGCGTCCTCCGCGTGCCCCGGCGCCGCCAGCACGCCCGACACCTCGAGCCGGTTCTCGGTGAGGGTGCCGGTCTTGTCCACGCACACGGTGTCGACGCTGGCCAGGCTCTCGATGGCGTTGAGCTGCTGCGCGAGGGTGCCCAGGCGCGCCAGCCGCACGGCCGCCACGGCGAACGTGAGGCTGGCCAGCAGCACGAGTCCCTCGGGCACCAGCGGCACGAGCGCCGCCACCACCCGCTGCACGGATGCGGCGGCTCCGCCGAAGTCGAGCCAGATGGTGGAGAGGATCATGAGCACCGCGAGCGGCACCAGCACCACCACGATGAACCGCAGGATGCGGTTGATGTCGAGCTGCAGCGGCGAGAGCTGCGTGCGCGTGCCCTTGGCCTCGGCGGCGAGCCGCTCGGCGAACGAGTCGGCGCCCACGGCCGTCACCCGGTATGCGCCGCTGCCCACCACGCAGAAGGCCCCTGAGAGCACCTGGTCGCCCGCCTCCTTGGCCACGGCATCCGACTCGCCCGTGAGCACCGACTCGTCGAGGCTGAGCGCCGTGGCCTGCACCAGGTCGCCATCGGCCACCACCTGGTCGCCGGGATCGAGCAGCACCACGTCGCCGGGCACGATCTCGGCGATCGAGAGCTCCGCCGGTTGGCCGTCGCGCAGCACGCGTCCGTGCGGTGCCACCAGCAGGGCGAGCCGGTCGAGCGCGCGCTTGGCACGGGTCTCCTGGATGATGCCGATGGCCATGTTGGCCACCAGCACCCCGCCGAAGAGCATGTCGCCCCAGAGCCCGAACATCGCCAGGGGGATCAGCAGGGCGATGAGGATGAGGTTGAACAGCGTGAAGGTGTTCGACCAGACGATGTCGGCGAACGACCTGCTGCCCCGCGGCCCCGCGCGATGCGGGTGCTCGGCGAGGATCTTCGCGGCCTCTGCGGAGGTGAGGCCAAGCGGCGTGGGCGTGGCCTGCGGCACGGGGCGAGCCTACCCGTACTCCTGCCCTATGCGATCCGAGCGGTGACCGCCCGGGATCAGTCGTCGGCGAAGACCCTCGGGGCCGCCGCGAGCGCGAAGATGATCCAGATGATTCCCAGCGCGAACGGCAGGTATCCCACCTCGTGGCGGTCGATCCAGCCGATCCACGTTGTGAGGACGCCCAGTGCCAGCAGCACGGTGACGATCCAGATCGGAAGCTTCTTCACTGCGACCTCTTGCGCGTAGGGAGAGGGTCTTCGTGACCCGGTGGCACTTTACCGGCCCGGAAGGGTAGTCTCCCCGCCCGCCATGTCGGAACCCACGAGCGAACAGGTCACGGTAACCACGGACGAACGCCCCTCGGGCATCGTCGTCACGGTGGCTGGCGTCGTCGACGCCAGCACGTTGCCGGATGTCTCCTCGGCGCTCACCGACGCGCAGCGCGACGGGCGCACCGTGTTCATCGACCTCTCGGCCGTCTCCTTCATGGACAGCCGGGGCCTGGGCGCGCTCATCGCCGCCAACGAGCGCTCGCGCGAGGGCGCGGCCGCCATCCGGCTGCACGCCCCGTCGGACGCCGTGCGGCGACTGCTCAACATCTCGGGGGTCACCGCCGTGCTGGTGGAGGCCGAGGAACTGCCCGCCGCCTGACCCCCTTGACGCCGGTGTTACCGTCGGCGGAAAAGGAGGTCTCACATGAGCCGCACCTATGAGGTGACGGGCATGACCTGCGATCACTGCCGCACGGCGGTGGAGAACGAGGTCGGGGCGGTGCCGGGCGTGACGGCCGTTGCCGTGAACGTGGCCACGGGCACCGTGCTGGTGGAGGGCGACGCCGACGACCGCCTCGTGCGCGACGCCATCGTCGAAGCCGGGTACGAGGTTGCCTGAGCACGACCTCGTGATCGAGGGCATGACCTGCGCGGCCTGCGTGTCGCGCGTGGAGAAGGCCCTCAACACGGTCGACGGGGTGAGCGCCTCGGTGAGCCTGGCCACCGAGCGTGCCCGCGTGGAGGCCCCGCCCGGCGTGGGCGACGATGTCCTCATCGCGGCCGTGCGCAAGGCGGGGTACGACGCCGTGCCGGCCGGGCAGGCGCCCCCCGCCGATGATGACGCGGCGGCCGTGGCCACCGACCGCCTGCGCAGGCGGCTGGTGTGGGCGGCATGGCTCACCGTGCCGCTGATGCTGCTCTCGATGATCCCCCCGCTGCAGTTCCCGGGGTGGCAGTGGGTGTCGCTCGTGCTGGCCACGCCGGTGGTGTGGTGGTGCGGGTGGACCTTCCACGTCGGCGCCTGGCGCGCGCTGATGCACCGCTCGTTCTCGATGGACAGCCTCATCTCGCTGGGGTCGGGCGTGTCGTGGGCGTGGTCGGTGGTGGCGCTGCTGTTCCTCGGCGCCGGCGAGATCGGCATGACCATGCACATGTCGTTGCTGCCCTCCGACGCCGCGGGGGCGGAGATCTACTTCGAGGTGGCGGCGGGCATCGTCACGCTCGTGCTGCTCGGGCGGTTCCTCGAGGCCCGGGCGCGCCGCAGCGCGGGGCAGGCGATCCGCGCCCTGCTGGCGCTCGCGCCGGACACCGCGCTGGTGCTGCGCGACGGTGCCGAGGTGCAGGTGCCCGCTGCATCGGTGCAGGTGGGCGAGCTCGTGGTGGTGCGCCCGGGCGATCGCATCCCCGTGGACGGCGAGGTGGAGGAGGGTGCGTCGGCCGTCGACCGCGCGCTGCTCACCGGCGAGAGCGTGCCGGTGGAGGTGGGCCCCGGCGACCCCGTGGAGGGCGGTGCACTCAACGCCGGCGGGCGCATCACGGTGCGGGCCACCCGCGTGGGCTCGGAGACCGCCGTGCACCGGGTGGCGCGCCTCGTGGAGGCCGCGCAGGCCGGCAAGGCACCGGTGCAGCGACTGGCCGACCGCGTGGCCGCGGTGTTCGTGCCCGTGGTCATGGTCATCGCCCTGGGCACGCTCATCGGCTGGCTGGCCACCGGGCACCCGGCCGGCGAGGCCATGACGGCCGCGGTGGCCGTGCTGGTGATCTCGTGCCCCTGCGCGCTCGGCCTGGCAACTCCCGCCGCGTTGATGGTGGGCACCGGCCGCGGCGCCCAGCTGGGAATCCTCATCCGCGGGCCCGAGGTGCTCGAGAGCACGCGCGCCGTGACCGTCGCGGTGCTCGACAAGACCGGCACCCTCACCGAGGGCGTGATGAAGGTGGCCCGGGTGGCGCCCGCGCCCGGGTGGGATGCCGACGACGTGCTGGCGCTGGCCGGAGCCGCGGAGTCGGGCAGCGAGCACCCCATCGGGCGGGCCATCGCCGAGGCCGCGGCCGACGTGCGCCCCCTGGCCGCCGCCGGGTCGTTCCGCGCCGCCGCGGGGGTGGGGGTCACCGCCGAGGTGGGCGGCCGCACGGTCACGGTGGGGCGCAGCGACGAGGTGACAGGCGCCCTGCTGCCCGAGCGCGATGCGGCGCTGGCGGAGGGCCGCACGGTGGTGGCGGTGCAGGTGGATGGCGAGCAGGCCGGCGTGGTGGCGGTGAGCGACGTCATGCGCCCGGAGACCCCCCGGGCCATCGCGATGCTGCGCGAGCTCGGCCTGCGTCCGGTGATGCTCACGGGCGATGGCGCGGCGCCCGCCCGCGCCGTCGCGGCCGCTGCGGGCATCGACGAGGTGGTGAGCGACGTCATGCCCGAGGACAAGGAGCGGGTGGTGCGCGAGCTGCAGGAGGCCGGCGAGGTGGTGGCCATGGCCGGCGACGGCGTGAATGACGCCCCGGCGCTCGTGCGCGCCGACCTGGGCATCGCCATCGGCACGGGCACCGACGTGGCCGCCGAGGCGTCCGACATCACGCTGGTCACCCCCGACCCGCGCGCGATCGCCGACGCCATCCGGCTGTCGCGTCGCACGCTGCGCACGATCCAGGGCAACCTCGTGTGGGCCTTCGGCTACAACGTCGCCGCCATCCCGCTGGCCGTGGTGGGGCTGCTCAACCCGCTCATCGCCGCTGCGGCCATGGGGCTCTCGAGCATCTTCGTGGTCACGAACTCCCTGCGCCTGCGGGGTTTCAAGCCCGCCCGCTAGGCGAATCGTGCGGCCCGTGGGGCAGTGCGGCGCCTCGTTGTTACCCTTTCAGGCAGTCCGAGCCCCTGTCACGGAGAGAACCCCACCCCATGTCGCGCGACGCTCGAGTATCCGAAGTCGCTCCCGTACAGCGCGCGTCCCTCTGGGTGGCCGCGGTGGGTTTCATCGTGCTGGCGATCGGGTCGTCCGGGCCCGCCCTGTTCCCGGACTACGGCCGTCTGAGTTGGGCGCTGGGCACGCTCGGGCCCTGCATCATCGCCGCAGCGCTGGTGATGGATTGGCGTCGTCTGGTCGATCGGTGCGGCCACGCCGCGGTCGTCCTCTACATCCTCGCGCTCGTCACCTTTGGCGCCATGCACTTTCCGTACGCGGTCAACCCCGATTCCCTGGGGGACGAGACCGCGACCCTGGTGGGCTTCATCATGTCCGGGAGCGCCGCGATCTTCGCCGCGCTCGGCATCTTCATGGTGATGGCGCGCAAGGAGGCCCAGCTCGACCGCCCCAGCGATTCGGCCGGCCGGGGAATCGAGGCCACCTTCATGCAGTTGTTGATCTTCGGTGTGGGCTTTCTCCTTTACGGAGTGGACTTTCTCTGGGTTGGTGACGAGACCACCAACTACGCGCAGTTCTCGCTTCTCATCGTCGCCGTCGCGCTGATGCTGATAGGCGTCATCTCGTTTCGTGCATACCTGACGCTGCAAATGGGACGACTCGCCGTCGCCGCCGTCATGCTGGCGCTGCTGTTGTTCGTCGCGAACTGGGTCCTCCACGCATTCCCCGCCGCTGCGGACGAGGAATGGCGCCTCTCGCTGGCCTTTACCGCCGCCGCCTATGTGCTGGGCGGAGTCGCCTGTGCCCTGGCTGCGGTGCACAAGGCGAATGCCTCCGTGGCCGGGGTCTCACCGCTTTCACCCGCGGTCCCGTGACGCCCCCGGCATGCGGACGGGCCTCCCCGGGTCGTCGGGGGTCGAGGCCCGCCCGGTAGGCTGCCGGGCGTGGCGCACGACTACCTCGGAAGCGGCGGGCGGCTCGATGGCGGCCCCGCCGACGCGCTGGTGGCGGCCGGGTACCGGTACGAGTCGGCGGCCGGTCCCCGCCTGGCCGACGGACTGAGCACGTCCGACCTCGCGCACGTGGTGGCGCTGGCGGAGGCCGGTGCGATCCCCGCCGAGCAGGCGAAGGCGCTGCTCGCCGCGCTGCTCGAGCTCGATGCCATCCCGGGTGATGAGTTCCCCTGGGACCCCGCGCTGGGCGACGCCTTCAACAGCCGCGAGCACCAGCTGAAGGAGCGCGCGGGCAGGGTGGCCGCCGGCTGGCTGTCCGCAGGGCGCCCGCGACGCGAGGCCTTCCGCGTGGGCCTGCGCCTCGTGGCCCGCGACGCCGCGCGCGACCTGCATGACGCCTGCATCGACCTCGCCGACGCCCTCGTGCATCTGGCCGACCGCCACGCCACCGACCTTGCCGCCGACTACACCTACCTGCAGCCCGCGCAGCCCACGCGCCTCGGCCATCTGATCCTCGCCTACGCCTATCCGGTGCTGCGCGATGCCGGGCGCCTGCGCGCCATCCACGCCGAGCTCGACATGTCGGTGGCCGGCGCCGGCGGCAGCGCGGGGTCGCGCTGGCCGCTCGACCGCGCGCGCCTTGCCGAGCTGCTCGGCGCATCCGGCGTGGTGCCACACGTGAAGGACGCCATGTGGCAGTGGGATCCCTACGTCGACCTGCTCGCCGCGGCGGCCGCCACGGCCATGCACCAGAGCGAGCTCGCGCAGGATCTCGAGATCCTGGCCAGCCAGGAGTTCGGCATCGCCACCCTGGCCGACGAGCACAGCCGCGCAAGCGCGCTGATGCCCCAGAAGAAGAACCCCTACGCGCTCGCGGTGGTGCGGGCCACCGCCGGCACCGTGTCGGGCGACCTCGCCGGCGTGCTGGTGGCGCTGCACACCGGATCTGCCCGCACCGATCACTTCCACGTGCTGAACACCGTGGTGCCCCGCGCCATGGACGAGGTGATCGCCTCCACGCGGCTCATGGCGGCGGTGGTCGACCGCATGACGCTCGATGCCACGCGCGCCGGTGAGGCCGCCCGCCGTGGGTTCATCACCGCCGCCGACCTCAGCGACGTGCTGGCACAGGACGCGGGCCTCGACTACCGCACGGCGCATCACGTGGTGGGTCGCGCGGTGAAGATGCTGGTCGATGCGGGACAGGACGAGTCGGCGCTCACGCCGGCCCTGCTGGCCGAGGCGGCGAAGGCCAGCGACGGCATCGACCTGGTGGTTGACGAGGCGCTCATCGCGAAGGCGCTCGATCCTGGCGCCGCCGCCGACACGCGCCTGCAGCAGGGCTCGTCGGCGCCCGGCGAGACCGAGGCCATGGTGGCCGCGTGCGCCGAGGAGGTCGCGGGTTCGCGGGAGTGGGCGCGCGATGCCGCCGGGCGCGCTGCCGCGGCCCACGCCGCGCTGCGCGACGTGGCCCGGGGAATGGCCGCGGGCTAGGGCCTCAGGGCGAGGCCGCGCCCGGGGCGGGCGCGTTGGTGACCCTCACCCGCGCCGCGTACCGGCTGAGCAGGCGGTAGAGCGCCGGCCCGATGATGAGCGCGAAGACCACGTTGCCGATGGCGGCGGCGATGTCGAACCACGCGCTCGCGATGCTCACGGTGATGAACGCCGCCCACGAGACCTCCGGGCCGAAGGTGGCGAGGTACCACAGGTTCATCATCCAGCCGAAGGCGAATCCCCACGCGCCGGCGATGCAGGCCAGGCCCAGGCGCGTGCGGGTGGCCGGCCGGAACAGGGCCCCGGATGCGCCGACGGCACCCCAGAGCAGCATCTGGGCGGGGGTCCACGGGCCCTGCCCCAGGAATGCGTTCGAGATCAGGGCGGCCAGCGCGCCCACGGCCATGCCCGCGCGGGCGCCGAGCGCCGCCCCGGTGACCAGGCACATGGTGGTGACCGGCTTCACCGATGGCACGGCGGCGAACAGCACGCGCCCGGCCGCGGTTGCGGCGCCCAGCGTGGCCGTGAGCGCGAGCATCTTCGGCCCCGTCGACCCGCGTTCCCACGCGGCCCAGCCCACGAGCAGGATCGCCACGCTGGCGAGGATGACGACTGCCGCCGCGCTCATCGGGTCACGCCGTGAGCAGCGCTGCCGGCGGCAGTCCGGTGGGCACCGCGTCGCCGTGCACCATCTCGAGCACCTCGTCCGCGGCGGCCACCGCGAACGGGCCGTCGTGGGTGGCCACCAGCACCGCGGCCCCCTCGGCCGCGTGGCGCCTGATGAGCCGGGCCAGCGCGCGCTTGCGCTCGGGGTCCATGCCGCGCGTGGGCTCGTCGAGCACCAGCACCCGGGGCTCGGCCACGAGGATCGCCGCGAGGGCCACGCGCTCGCGCTCGCCCACGCTGAGGTCGAGCGGATGGCGGTGCAGCATGTCGCCCAGGTCGAGTGCGTCCGCCGCCCGCGCCACGCGCCGGTCGCGCTCATCGCCGTCGATGCCGATGGAGCGAAGGGCCACCGCGATCTCGTCGGCCACGCTCTCGGTGAGCAGGTGCCGCCCGGGATCCTGCGGCACCAGGCCAAGGCGCGGGAACCGCGACTCGGGCGGCAGGGCAGAGACATCGTCATCGCCCAGCAGCACCCGGCCCGATTCGGGGCAGTGCAGGCCCGCGAGCGTGCGGAGCAGGGTCGACTTGCCGCTGCCGTTGGGTCCCACCAGGGCCGTCACCCGACCGGGCGCCAGGGCCAGCGAGGCGTCGGTGAGCACCGGGCGCCCCCCGTGGCCGGCCACCACGCGCTCCACGCGCAGCGCCGGGGGCGACACCACCTGGCAGGGCGGCACCGGCTCGGGCGCGGCCTCGTCGGGCCCGGGCGCCCCCACCTGCCCGCAGCACACCGCCAGCACGCGGTCGGCGATCGGACGCACGCGCTCCGCGCGGTGCTCGGCCACCACCACGGCGGTTCCGCGGTCGGCAAGCGCCCGCAGCGTGCGCGCGAGCGCGGCGGCGGCGGCGGAATCGAGCTGCGAGGTGGGCTCGTCGAGCAGCAGCAGCCGTGGCTCGCGCGCCAGCACGCCCGCGATGGCCACGCGCTGCCGCTCGCCGGATGACAGCTCGTCGATGCGGCGCCCACGAAGGTGCCCGGCGTCGGCGTCGCGCAGTGCGCGGTCGACCCGGCGTGCGATCTCCTCGGCGGGCAGCCCGGCGTTCTGGGGCCCGAACGCCACGTCGCGCTCCACCGTGCCCATCACCGCCTGGGCCTCGGGGTCCTGGAACACCATGCCCACCGCCCCGCCGAGCCCCGCCGGGGGCGTGGCCAGGGCGTCGTGCCCCGCCACCTCCACCTGCCCCGACACGGCGCCGCCGTGGAAGTCGGGCACCAGCCCCGCCAGCGCCCGCAGCAGCGTGCTCTTGCCCCCGCCCGACGGCCCCTCGAGCACCAGCACCTCGCCGGCCCGCACGTCGAGGTCGACGCCGTCGAGCGCGGCCCGTGGGGAGTCGCCGTACGAGAACGCGAGCGCACGCACGCGGGCCACCACGTGGTCGCGTGAAAGGGGTACCTCATGAGGGTTCCCGGCGGGATCCCCGTGCACCGTCACCTCAGTCCTCGAAGGTCGTGGCGTCAAGGCGGAGGCAGGTCTCCTGGCTCCCGGTCAACGCGCCCCCGCACCTTCCCGGGGCGAGGCCCCAGTGGCCGGGCCTCATGGGCCCCAGCGGCGACGCTCGCGGTCACAGTGGCGGGACCGCGCCGGAATCACACCGGCTTCCCTCACCACCGCCCATGGCGTTGTGGGGGCAGCCTACAGCGCCATGGGCACCGCCGGGTGCGAGGTCGCCCGGCATGCCCGAGCGTCCCCCGTACCGGCTAGGGGGCCAGCCGCTCCACCACCCAGCCCGAGGCCCCGCGCACCGCGAGCAGGCGGTCGTGCAGGCCGTCGGGGTCCTCCTGCCAGAACTCGATGGCGCGCGGCTCGAGGCGCTGGCCGATCCAGCCATCCGGCACGCCCCCGGGGTCGTCCTGTGCCCGCGCGGTCGCGATGCGCCGGTGCAGGTCGGCGCGCGACCCCAGGCGCTCGCCCTGTCTCCACGCACGGGCCGCCAGGCGGGTCTCCGGACGCCGCCTGGCGAAGTACGCGGCAACGGCGTCGTCGGGCAGGAGCCGCACGGGGCCCTCCACCCGCACCTGGCGTCCGAGCCCGGCCCAGTAGAACAGCCCGGCGGCATCCGGGCGGGCCACCGCCTCGCGCGCCTTTCGCGACGCCGAGTCGGTGAGCCAGTCGAGGCCGTCGGGGCCCCATCCCCTCACGAACACCATGCGGGCCGACGGACGCCCGTCGGCCGCCGCGGTGGCGAGCGCCATGGCCGTGGGCTGGGGCTGTGATGTCGCCCGGGCCTCGTCGATCCACGCGGCGAGCATCCGTGTCGGGTCGGGCGTGACGTCGTCGGGCAGCAGGGGGGCCATGCCCGCAACGGTAGCCTGCCGTGCATGGCGCGCATCGAGGTACCCGAGTGGATTCCCCGCGTGGCGATGGCCGGGGATGACGAGCTTCCATCGCTCGGCGAGCAGCCGGTGGTGTCCCCATGGGATCGCCACGAGATCGCCCGCGTGTCGGTGTCGGGGGAGGACGCCGTCGACATGGCCGTGGCGGTGGCCAAGAGCGCGCTCGGTACCGCGCCGCCCGCATCGGAGCGTGCCCGGGTGCTCGACCGCGCCGCCGCGATCGTGGGCGATCGCGCCGATGTGCTGGCCGCGATCATCGCGGCCGAGGCCGGCAAGCCGCTGGCCCAGGCCCGCGGCGAGGTGGCCCGCTGCGTCGACACGCTCAGCTTCTCGGCGGCGGTGGCCCGCACCTTCGGCGGTGAGGTGATCCCCATGGACGCCGCCGACTCGGGCGTGGGCCTGGTGGGCATGACCGTGCGCGAGCCGGTCGGGGTGATCGCCGCCATCTCGCCGTTCAACTTCCCGCTCAACCTCGTGGCGCACAAGCTCGGCCCCGCAGCGGCCGTGGGCGCGCCGGTGGTGCTCAAGCCCGCGGGCCGCACGCCGCTGTCGGGACTGGCGCTGGCGGCGATCCTGCGCGAGGCCGGCCTGCCCGCCGCCATGCTCGGCTGGGTGCTGGGCGATGGCGTGGCCGGCGAGCCCCTCACCGCGCACCCCGATGTGTCGATGGTGTCGTTCACCGGCAGCAGCACGGTGGGGTGGGCAATCCGCGCCGCGCGCCCCGACATCCGCGTGGCCCTCGAGCTCGGCAACGCCACGCCCGTGATCGTGCACGACGACGCCGACCTGCCGCTGGCGGCGCGCGCAATCGCCGGCAGTGCCTTCACCCACGCAGGCCAGTCGTGCATCTCGGTGCAGCGCGTGCTGGTGCAGCGCGAGGCGCATGACGCCTTGATGCAGGAACTGCTGCCGCTGGTAGACGCCCTCGTGGTGGGAGACCCGCTCGACGAGGCCACCGACGTGGGGCCGGTGATCGACTCCGCCTCGGCCGACCGCGTGCTCGAGTGGATCGCCGAGGCCACGCAGCTCGGCGCCCGGGTGGTGCGCGGTGGCGAGCGCCTGCCCGAGGGCCCCGCGATGATCGCCCCGACGGTGCTCGACGGCGTGGCCCCGTTCGCACGGGTGATGCGCGAGGAGGTCTTCGGGCCGGTCATCGCCGTGTGCGTGTACGACCGGGTGGAGGACGCCCTGATGATCGCCAACGACAGCCCGCTCGGGCTGCAGGCCGGCATCTTCACCGCGCGGGTGGACCGCGCCATGGCCTGGGCGCGCCACCTCGACTTCGGCGGCGTGCTCATCAACGAGACGCCCACCTTCCGTGCCGACCACATGCCCTACGGCGGCAGGCGAGGGTCGGGCGATGCCCGCGAGGGCCCCGCCGCCGCCGCGCTCGAGATGACCTACCCCAAGCTGGTCGTCACCCGGGTGCCGCCCGCCTGAACGACGGAGCCCGGCGCGACGGCCGGGCTCCGGTTCCAGATGGCGGGAGAAGGATTTGAACCTTCGTAGGCAGAGCCGACGGTTTTACAGACCGCTCCCTTTGACCACTCGGGCATCCCGCCAGATGGCCGCGGCACCTTAGCGGAGCAGCGTGCCGGGTCTCAACGACCTGCGGCCCCGGGGGCTCCCCGGTGCCCCTCGGGCGCCACGGGGGATTTCGCCCCCCGACGGCGAAACCGATTGCGCGGCCACGCGTGCCGCACCGCATTCGTGTCCCTGACGCAGGAGTTGTCCCGTGACGTACCCCTATTGGAAGCGCATGCTCGTGGAGGCCCTCGGCACCTTCGGCTTCTTCCTCTTCGGATTCTCCGGCATCGCCGCGGCGGTGCTGCTGCCGGGTTCCATCGGCACCGGGGGCGTGGCGGCGGGCTTCGGTCTGGGCCTGGCCCTCATGATCTTCGCGTTCGGCCACATCTCGGGCGGGCACTTCAACCCGGCCGTGACCCTGGGCCTCGCGAGCGGTCGCCAGTTCCCGTGGTCGGAGCTCCTCGGCTACTGGATCGCGCAGCTCGTCGGTGCGTTCTGCGCCATGGGCGCCGCGTACGCCATCTACTCATCGTCGGTGCAGGACGCCCTGGTGAACCACCCGGGCGAGGGCATCGGCACCGGCACCGCCGTGGCGATCGAGATCATCTTCACGGCGCTCTTCGTGATCGTCATCAGCGCGGTGGCCACCGACAAGGCGCCGTGGAGCGGCATCCTCGCGCCGATCGCCATCGGCGGCTTCATCTTCACGGCCGCCACGGTGGTGGGGCCGATCTCCGGCGGCTCGTTCAACCCGGCCCGCTCCATCGCCCCGGCGATCTACGCGCAGGACGCCACGGAGCTCTGGATCTACATCATCGGACCGCTGCTCGGCGGCGCCATCGGCGGCGTCGTCTACTGGCTCATCCGCTCCCTGCGGGGCCCGGGTGAGGTGCAGGAGATGTCCGGCAACTGATCGGCCACGCGGGGGCCGGGCGGGTCAATCCCCGTCCGCGCCCCCGGGGTCGAACCGGTAGCCCACGCCGTAGTGGGTGATGATGAACTCGGTGTCCGGGATCGCCTCGCGCAGCTTCTGCCTCACCTTGCGCACGAAGACGTCCACGGAGCGATCGCCGGCCATCATCTCGTAGCCCCAGGCCTCGCGGTAGATCTTGTTGCGGGCGAGGGGCTTGCCGTCGGCGCGCGCGAGCACCAGCAGCACCTCGAACTCCCGGGCGGTCAGGCCCACGCTGCGGCCGTCGGCGAAGGCCTGCACCTGATCGGCGTCGATCACCAGGCCGCCGGCCTCGATGGGGCCGTCCGTCGCCCGGGCGCGCTCCTTGTCGCGGCGCCTCAGGTGGGCACCCACCCGTGCCACGAGCTCCTTCATCGAGAAGGGCTTTGTGAGGTAATCGTCGGCACCGATCTCGAGCCCATGCACGCGATCGTGCTCGCTCGTGCGCGCGCTGCACATGATGATCGGCACGTCCGGGTCGTCGGTGCGGATCTCCTCGGTGAACCGCCAGCCGTCCACCTGCGGCAGCATGAGGTCGAGCACCACGAGGTCGGGGCGTTCGCGCTTGAACAGCCGCAGGCCCGTGGCCCCGTCGGCCGCCGTGAGCGTGCGATGGCCCGCGCGCCCGAGGTGGTATGCAACCGAGTCGGCGATGGCCGGGTCATCCTCCACGATCAGGATCGTGTGGGTCGCCATGACGGCGACGGTACCAGCGCCGCGCCGCCCGCGCGCCGACATGTGGTGGGTCGCGCACCGACCCCGGGCCCTCGCGACGTCCCGGGCTGCCTCTACCGTGCAGGCGTGCGACCGACCGACGTGCGCCCGTGACCGCGGCTGGGGACCTCACCGGTGGCCGGTACCGGCTCGAACGGCCCATCGGCAGCGGCGGCATGGCCACCGTGTGGAGCGCCGTGGACGAGGAGAGCGGCGCGGTGGTGGCCGTGAAGCTCATGCACCCCCGGGTGCAGGACGACCCCGACCTGCTGGTGCGATTCCGTCGCGAGGCCGACGTGGTGGAACGCCTCGACCACCCCTGCATCGTGCGCATGCTCGACCAGGACGCCGGTGCCGATGACGGCCCGTACATCGTGTTCGAGCTCGTCGACGGCGTCACCCTCAAGGCCCTCATCCGCCAGCGCGGTGCCCTCGACCCGGCGGAGGCGGCGTCGATCGCCAGCCAGGTGGCCCGGGGGCTCGAGCTCGCCCACCGCTCGGGGGTGGTGCACCGCGACATCAAGTCGCACAACGTGCTGGTCACGGATGCGGGCGTCGCGAAGCTCACCGACTTCGGCATCGCCCGCCTGCTCGACGGCATGCAGGACGGCCTCACCCGCACCGGCACCGTGCTCGGAACCAGCGACTACCTGGCGCCCGAGCAGGCCCGCGGGCTGGGCGTGGACGGCCGCACCGACGTCTACGCACTGGGCATCGTGCTGTACGAGATGCTCACGGGCGAGCTGCCCTTCCCGGCCGATACCCCCATGGGCGTGGCGATGCGGCAGGTGCGCGACCCCATGCCCGACCCGCGCGAGGTGCGGCCGGAGGTGCCGGCCTACCTGGCGGCCATCGTGCTGCGCGCGTGCGAGAAGGACCCGGACGCCAGGTTCACGTCGGCCCTCGACATGGCCGACGCCCTCGTGGACGTTCCGGCCGGTGCCACGGCCGCCATGCCGGTGATCCCGCCCGAGGTCGCGGCGGCCGACGCCGACACGGGCCGGCTGGCCCCCGCGAGGCCGCCGGACGAGGCGGCCACGGGGGTCCTCACGCCCGTGGCACCGGACACCGCCACCG
>JAFMJQ010000131.1 GCA_017853415.1 Thermoleophilia bacterium
AGGACGCCGACATGGTGCTGCTCATCTACCGCGACGACTACTACGAGCCCGACAGCGAGAGCAAGGGCATCGCCGAGGTGAACGTGGCCAAGCACCGTAATGGCCCCACCGACCGCGTGAAGCTGGCGTTCATGGGCACCTACGCCAAGTTCGCCAGCCTCGCGAAAGATCACGAGCGCTAGACCCTCCTGCGCGGCCACACCGGGCGGCGATGAGCCGACCCGATATGGCCGCGTGAAGGACGACGCGCGCTAGGCCGAGACGGGGCCCTCGCCACCGGGGTAACAGAAGGCGGCGTCGGGCGAGTAGAAGCCCCACGTCACCTCAAGCGGGCTGGCCGGACGCAGCGCGTAGATGGGGTGCGACGGGTCGAGGAACTCCATGCCCGTCACCTCCCAGCCGTCGGCCATGGATGCCACGAACGGGTACAACCCGTTGATGAGCTGGCCGTCCACCTTGGTGAGGTAACTCAGCTGGCCACGGCCCACCACGGCGACGTCGTCAGACACCTTGGCGGTGCTGCGGATGAGTTCCTTGCCGTCCTGCTTGGTGGTGGCGGTGAGCACGCCACCGGAGATCTCGAGGGTGGTCTCGCCACCGGCAACGGCGGGCACACCACGCTCGGCGGCGTACGCCGTCATGTCGGCGTTGGAGTTGATGTAGTGCGTCCACCAGCGGCCGGGGATGCCCTGAGGCGAGTCCTGGCCCTTCACGTCGAGACCGGCGTACGTGAGTGAGTAGGGCTCGAAGCCCGAGGCGTCATCAGCCGAGTCGACCACGTACTGGTTGATGAAGCACTGGGCGTTGTCTGCAAGCTCGAGCTCAGCGGGCACGAGCGCACGGACGGCGTCGGTGTCCTCCGGAACCCACGTGAAGTAGAGCATCCGGCTGCGAATGACCATCTGCGGGGCATAGAGGCCCGACATAGCGACTCCTCGGTTAGATTGGCGCCTAAGTGGTGAGACATCCTCAACCTAACAGGTTAGGTCCGCACGGTGAGTAGGCAGCGACGTGCGACCCTGCGCGACGTCGCCGAGGCCGCTGGCGTTTCTGTGTGGACCGCTTCAAACACGTTCAGCAACCCCGAAAAGGTGGCCGAACCCACCCGGGAGCGGGTGCTGGCAGCCGCCGACCACCTCGATTACGCCGGGCCCAACCCCGGGGCCCGCACCCTGGCGCTCGGGCGCACCGGCATGGTGGCCCTGGTGGCCCCCCACGATGCCCAGCCGCTCATCGCCGATCCCGGGGCGGCCCTGGTGGCCCAGGGGCTGCTGGCGGTGTGTGATCGCGCGGGGCTCTCGCTGGTACTGGCGGGCCACGATGGCGAGCACGCCGTGGATGGCCGCGTGTTCCTCCGCAACGTGCCCGACGCAAACGTGCGCGGGCCCGTCGTGCTGGTCGACACCGTGGCTGAGGGCACGCCGTCCGTGCACACCGATGCCGCATCAGCGGCGCGTGCCCTCGCCCGCCTCCTGCTTGATCTTGGGCACCGCCGCATCGCCGTCATCGCAGGGCCCGGCGAGGACGACCGGCTCACTGCGGCAGGTGAATCACTGCAGGGAATGGGTCCGATCTCGGTGTACCGCACCACGGGGACCCCGTGGCCCACGGACGCCCACGGGGAAGTGGCCGCCAGGCAGGCGCTCAGGGCCAACCCCCGCCCCACCGCGATCCTGGCGCTCTCCGATCCGCTTGCGCTCGGCGCGCTCGATGCCGCGCGGCAGATTGGGTTACGGGTTCCCGATGACCTCTCGATCGCCGGTATCGACGATCTTCCGGGGTCGGGCGACCGCGGGCTCACAACCGCCCTGGTGGCCTACCGCCCCATGGGCGAACTCGCCGGCCGCGTGCTGCTCGCGCGCATCGCGGGCGATCCGCCGCCGCCGCTCACGCCGCTGCCCGCACCCCTCGTCATCAGGGCCACCACAGCGCCACCGCCACCGCAAACGGACGGTTCAGCAGGAAAAACCATCGATCCGGCGCCGCCTTTGTAAAGAAGCACGACCGGCTGCTCTGAGCGAGTTTTTCGGGTACCGCGCCCCACGGCCATGGGGTTCTGGGTTTCCCACGAGTGCGCTTCAGCGGCCCTTTTGGGGTTGTGGGCATCCGCGTGCACCCCTAGGGTCAACTTCGCGTGCTTGATGCAACCCCGGGTGTTCGCACCCACCGCGCGCCGCCCCGTAAGCGAGCAGGAGTCCTTTATCCGGAAGTCGCGCGTCATCGCGGTCACCCTTGCACTGTCACTCGCCATCGTCGGCGGGGATGCTGTGATCGCGGCACCAGCGCCAACGGATATTCCGGGCACACAGGCATCGCAGCCCACCGCGGGCAGTGGCGGTGTTCCGCTCACCCCGGTGCCGACTGCCGTTACGGCTCCCGCAGGCACGACCGCAGCCACCACCGCGCCCCTGCCCTTTGGCAGCCGCAGCGCACAGGTGACCCAGCTGCAGCACCGTCTGCGTGCACGCGGCATCAAGATCCCGATTACCGGCAAGTTCGACGTACGCACCCGTGCCGGCGTGCGCATTCTCCAGCGCAAGCTGGGCCTGCCCGCCACCGGTTCGCCGGACGTGGCGCTGCTGCAGCAGATCGGCGTGAAGGTGCGTGGCATCGCGAGCACGCCGGGCGTGCCGGTGGTGCTGCCCGACCCCACGCCGAACGCCGCGGCAATTCCCATCGCGCTCTCGCTGCAGGGCATCCCGTACCGCTACGGCGGTTCCACGCCAGCCAGCGGCTTCGACTGCTCCGGCTTCGTGTCGTACGTGTACGCGCAGATCGGCAAGTCGGTTCCGCACTTCACCGGCGACATCTGGGCCAAGTTCCCGCGTGTGCCCTTCGAGCAGCTCGCACCGGGCGACCTCATCCTGTCGGAGGGGCTCGGCCACGTGGGCATGTACATCGGCAACGGCCAGTACATCCATGCGCCGCAGACCGGCGACGTGGTGAAGATCTCGTCGCTCGCCAGCCGCATGGGCAGCTACCTGGGCGCAGTCAGGCCCTAGGCAGCACCGCGCTGCAGGCCCCGAGGGGCGGTGGCAGCGATCTGGACAGAACTTGGACGCGATGTCCGAAATCTCCCATAAGTTCGTAACGTTTCATACATGGAACAGGGTGCCCCATTCGGGCCTCATGCCACGGACGCAACGCCTATGGTCCTCGCATCAGTCATCCCGCTTGGGGTGATTCCATTAGCGAAAGGATCCGTAGTGGCTGACCAGTTCGCCGTTACATACGTCCCCGGTGCAGAGACCGGTGAGATCCCGCCCTCTCCCGTCGATCGTGACGAGAAGACGGCTTTCATCTACAGCCTCGTCGACCCCATCTGGGACATCG
>JAFMJQ010000132.1 GCA_017853415.1 Thermoleophilia bacterium
ACCGGGTGAGTCTAATTCCCCAGTGCGACGACGAGTTCCACCACGAGTTCCGCGGCCTGGGCATGGCCATGGGCGCCGGCCTCGCCTCCAAGGGCCTGTGCCAGCGCGCGGTGATTACCCACCTCGCCCCACGCCTCGGCCGACTCGCGCGGGGTGGCTCCCCGCAGGAACGCGCGTCCATCGCCCGGGACGATCACCACGAGGGCGTGCGGGGCCGCCACCGTGGCCGCGCGTGCGGTGAGCGGGTCCGTCGTGACGATGCCGTCGGCCAGTGCGAGGTGCGCGCGCTGCACGCGGGTGAGGTCGTGGTTGCCGGTCAGCACAGCCACCCGGGGCCCGGCGTCGGTGGCCCGCCATGGGTTGGTTCCCCCGATGCCGATCGCGATGGTCCCGTTGAGCGCACCGGCCAGGGGGTGGCGCGCCAGGGCGCGCGCCAGCTCCAGTGCATGGGGGTCGTCGGCGCCGGGCCCTGCCGGTCCACGGCAGGTCAGCACTCCGCGAGCTCCTTCACGAACGTCCGCAGGTGCTCGGCGGTTGCCGTGGGCGAGTGGGCGGCCATTTGCTGCGCTCGGCCCTCATCGAGGCAACCGGTCAGGCGCCCGTCGGTGGCGAGCAGCACGGCCTCCGCGACCAGCGAGGGCTGGAGGCGGTCAATGAGCACGCCCCCGCGCCCCAGGGTTTCCGGCACCGCCCCGGCCGCGAGGGCGACGATGGGAAGGTCGTGCGCCATGGCCTCGATGATCGGCACGCAGTAGCCCTCGTGCTCGGACAGGCACACGAACACATCGGCATCCGCGTACTCCTGGGCAAGGACATCGTCCTCGACTGGTCCGAGGAAGGTGACGCTGGCCGCCACGTCCAGGTCATTCGCAAGGCGCACGCAGCGCTCGAAGTACGGCCGGCACGCGCCCCAGCCTCCCACCAGCCGAAGTCGGGCGTCGACTCCGCCCTCGCGCAGGGCCGCGAGCGCGAGGATCAGCGCGTCCTGACGCTTGTTCGGTATGCCGCGTCCGACAAAGAGCATGCGAAGTCCGTCAGCACCGGCCGGCCGTCGGCGAACGCACCGGGGTAGGGGCCCTCGCAGGATTCCGATCACGGTCGGGTCGTGGTACCCGGCCTGCACCAGCTCATCCGCGTTGAATCGGGAGTCGGCAGCAGCCACGTTGATGCGGGGCGCCATCCTCGCCAGGCCCTCGATGCCCGTGCGGCACTGTAGGGCCACCGCGGGCGCATCCCGCCACAGCAGTTCGGGCGGGGTGACGTTGTGGTGGTGCATCCCGACGCGGTCCGCCTTGTCGAGTGCGAGGTCGAAAGCCGGGCTGTCGATCGAGTAGTGGATGATGGCGCGGTCAGCCGGACGTACGATGCCCGGCCACCTGTGGTGTTCGTGCACCCGGTGCGCGATGGCCGGGGAGAGATGCCGGCGATCCGCGAAGATCTCCGACCGATACCCCATGTCCCTGATCACCTGCTGGGCCGCCAGCGCATGGTTGGTGATCGCGTCCCAGGGCGCCGCCCCCCCGAGTACCTGATGGATGCCCGGCTGCGTCATGAGGCCCATTCCTCGAGCGCACCGGTGAAGCGCGAGCGCACGGCGCTCCATCGGAACCTCGTGAGGGTGTAGTCCCGCCCGGCATCCGCGAGGGCATCGAGCATCCCCGGCGATTCGTGCATGAGGGCCAGCGCCTCGACGAAGGATGGCCCGTCGTCGAACCACAGGCCGCCCCCGGACTCCGCGCAGTGCTCGCGCAGCACATCGCTTTGCTGGTTCACGAGCACCGGCGTGCCGGCCAGCCATGCCTCGAACACCACCATGCCGAAGCTCTCGAGGCGGGAGGGCTGGATGAGCACGCTGGCCCCCGCGTAGGCGAGCGCGCGATCGGCTTCTGGGACGAAGCCGAGGTCGATCACGTGCGGGGCGATGTCCGCTGGCGGCTGGGTGTCCCCCGAGCCCATAAGGGCCAGCCGCCGCGGCTGGTCGACCTGCTCGCGGTACAGCCGGTAGTGGTCGTACATCTCCCCGATGCCCTTGGCCAGCTCGCGTCGCCCTGCGTAGAGCAGGTAGCCCGGCTCGGCGTCGTGGCGGGCGCAGAAGCCCAGGACCGCGTCAGGCGCCGGCAGCGGCTCCTCGTCAAATCCCCCGCCCACGATCGCGGGCGCGTTGCGCGGCCGGAGGTCCCTTCCGCGGTGCCCCTGCAGCAGCCGGTCGAGCAACCGCGCCTCGCCCGGCGCGTTCATCATCAGGCCACGGGCGGAGCAGAGGCTGTCCAGCACCACCCGCTGCCGCGCATGGCTCTCATCGTGCAGGCACGGGATGAGCACCGTTCGGTCCGGGTGCGCCACGGCCGCCCAGAACGACGTTCCGAACAGGTACGGCATGGCCACCACCCAGTCGTACTCCGGGATGGCGGCGAGGATGCCGGGCGCCCACACGGAGTCGGCCATCCATGCCGACTGCTCTGCGTACGACAGGTGCATGCCCCGGTCGATGGCCGCGTGCCGCACGGCGAACGCCTGTGGGTCCCTCGCCCCGACCGGGAAGCGGCGCACGCGCACCCCGCCCTCCCGCGTCTCGCCCGGGGGAATGGCATCTGCCCATGTGAAGTGATCCACCGCGCAGGTGGTGAGCACGTCGACGGGAGTGCCGTGTGCCGTGAGGTTCTCGGCCAGCAGCCGGCAGAGCGTCTCCGCGCCTCCGACCACGGACGACCCATAGCGCGGGGCAATGAAGGCGATTCGCGCCCGGTGCGTCACCCGCGGTCGGGGTCCTGGCCGGACTTCAGCGCCTCGACCTCGGCACGCAGCACGGCGACCTCCTGGGCCAGTTCCGAGATGTAGGAGATGAGGGTTGCGTTGAAGCGGCTCTGCTGGTCGCCCATGCCGATGAGCGGCTGGCTGGTGGCCCGGCTGAGCCCCGACTTCACCTTCGTCACGGCGCGTCCCACCCCGCGCTTGGTGGACTGCGCCAACTGGAAGTCGGGCATCACGTCGACGAGGCGGGCGATCTCGGCCAGGTCGGCCGCGCCGTACGGCTCCACCCCCGCGTTCGGTGCATTCTCGGCCAGCGCGTCGATCGAGTAGAGGCCAGCGGCCTTCTTCTCGGCCACGCGCTGCCGAACTTCGGCCATGAGGGCCTCGACATCGGGATCTGCTGCGTTGCCAGGAGAGGTCATGAGCGCATCTTGCCTGCTCACGCGGATGGCCGCGAGCGCCCGGGTGGCGCCGGTACGCTCCCGACCGTGAAGGCTCTGATCACAGGCATGACCGGCTTCGTCGGCGGCCACCTTGTGCGCTCCCTGTTGGCCGACGGCTGGCGGGTGCACGGCACCCTGC
>JAFMJQ010000133.1 GCA_017853415.1 Thermoleophilia bacterium
CGCCCGCCGTACGGGGCGCTGAGCCCGGGCATCGAGAAGGCCGCCGGCAAGCTCGGCTACCGGTGGATCGTGCTCTGGGATGTCGACCCGTCCGATTACGAGAAGCCCGACGCCGCCACCCTCACCAGCCGCGTGGTGAGCGCGTCACAGAGGGGATCCATCGTGGTGCTGCACGCCATCGGCACCACCGCCGACGCCCTGCCATCGATGATCACGGGGCTCAAGGCCAAGGGCCTCAGGGCCGTCACCCTCACCACGATGTTCGGTGATGCGACAACGACGCCGGGCGATCGGGCAGGATCCACGTCGACAGCGCCTGTCGTCACCGGCGGTGATGCACCGCCGTCCCCGGGGGAGGGGGCCTGATGTCATCCGACTGGATCATGATCTCCGCGACCATCGTGATGTTCGTGTCGCTCTTCGGAGCGCTCGGGCTGCTGCTCGTCGCGTGGCGCCGCCAATCGGTCATCGCCGGCCTTCGCGCCAGGGAGCAGCACGGCCTGGGCAATTCGGCGCCGGTGGCATCCGACCGCCTGCAGGCCCTGGCGGGGCGCGACGGAATCTCGCAGGGCGGGCTTCCCATGCCGAGCAGCGCGGGCAACGGCGCCACCATCGGCATCATCGCCGGGGTGCTGGCCGTCATCGTGATCGGCGGCTTCGCCGGGTGGTGGTTCCTCGTGCGGGGAGGGTCGTCGTCGTCCACCGCGGGCACCACGCCCATCACCAAGCCCGCCAACGGCCCGCTGGGCGCCGACCCGGATGCCACGGTGCCGGAGGACCCGCCGACCATCCAGGACCGCGCCGCGTACACCGTGGCCGTGCTCAACGCCAGCGGCGTCACCGGCGCCGCGGCCGATCGCGTGGCGCCGAAGGTGGAGACCGCCGGCTACCGCGTGGGCCAGGTGGGCGACGCCAACGACCAGAACCTCGCGAAGTCCGTGGTGATGTGGCGCCCGGGCAAGCAGGCGGTGGCACAGAACCTGGCCAAGGACCTGGGCATCACCAGCGCGCCGCCCATCGATGGCGTGGCGAGTGACGCCATCGGCGACGCCGACGTGGTCGTCGTGGTGGGCAAGGATTCCGCCGCCGGCCCATGAGCACCGACGCAGAGCCCCCCGCTGAGCGCTACGGCACCGGGCTGCGCGCGCTGCTCGTGCAGATGGCGCCGCCCTACGGATTCACGCTGGCCACCTTCACGTCGGGTGGCCTTGCCGCCCACTTCCAGGGCGGTGCCCCAGGGCCGTGGGACATCCTGCTGTTCCTGCTGGGCGCCTTCACGGGGTACGCGGTGATGGCGGCGGCCACGACGGGGCTGCTCCTCAGGGTGCATCCGCGTCCGATCCCGCTCAACAGCTGGCAGATGGTGCACGTCATCCCCCTCTCCGTGGTCTTCGTGCTCGCCCTGGCGTCGGCCTACTTCGTGGCATACCCGGTGGCGTGGTTCACCAACGGCGCGGCGCTCACGCTGGGCTACCTCGGCTCGCTGGCATGGGTGCTGCGCTTCCTGCGCCGCAAGGACGACGCCATGCTGGGTGGCCCGTGAGCGCCGAGCGCCTGCGGGCGCTGGCCGATGCACCGGGGCCGCTCGTGCTGCCCGGCGTGTACGACGGCCTGTCATCGCGGCTCGCGGCGCAGGCGGGATTCGAGGCACTGGTGGTGTCGGGCTACTCGGTGGCGGCGTCGCGCCTTGGGCTGCCCGACTTCGGCTACCTCACCCAGACCGAGATCACCGACGCCGCGCGCGACCTGGTGGCCGCCGTGCCCGGCGTGCCGGTGATCGTGGACGCCGACACCGGTTACGGCAACGCGCTGTCGGCGGCCCGCACGGCCCGCCTGCTGCACCGCGCGGGCGCAGCAGGAATCATCATCGAGGACCAGCAGTGGCCCAAGCGCTGCGGCCACATGGATGGCAAGAGCATCGTGCCGCGCGATGAGTGGCTCGCGAAGATCCGTGCGGTCACCGACCTGCGCGACGAGGGAATCGACCTCTTCCTCATCGCGCGCACCGATGCACGCGGGCTCGAGGGCCTCGATGAGGCCATCGCCCGCGGCCAGGCCGCCGCAGCCCTGGGCGCGGATGCCATCTTCGTGGAGGCCCCGCTCGACCGCGACGAGCTCGCACGCATCGGCAGCGAACTGGCCGGTGCCCGGCCCGTGGCCAACATGGTGGAGGGGGGGAGGACCCCCATCGTTCCCACGCCGGAGCTCGGTGAGATGGGATTCCGGCTGGTGCTGTGGGGCATCAGCGCGATCCTGGCCACCGGCCATGCGCTGCGCGCCACCTACGAGGCGCTCGCCGCGACGGGGTCGGGCCCCGACCCGTCCGCGCTCATGACCTTCACCGAGATCACGGACACGGTCGGGTTGCCCGACCACCGTCGCCTGGACGAGCGCTACGCCGACTAGGCCAGGGCCTGCGCCTTGAGCTTCCCGTATTCGGCCTGGTCGATGGCACCGGAGTCGAGCAGGGCCTTGGCCTGCGCGATCTGGTCGGCGGGCGTTGCGGTCGAACCCATCACCTGCTTCAGCTGCGCCACGTCGCGCTGCTGCGCCTCCGCCGCCCGCTGCGCCATGCCCCCGCCACGCGCGATGAGGTAGATCAGCACGCCGATCAGCGGCAGCACCACGAGGACCAGCACCCAGATGGCCTTCATCCACCCGGACAGGTCCCGGCTCCTGAAGAGATCGATGAGGACGTTGATCAGGATGACCAGGAACATCGCCCACACGAAGATGACGAAGGTCGTCCAGAGGACGTCTCCGAAGCTCCAATCCATGCGTTCCCCCTACTGATGACACGTGCTCCGGCTGGAGTACGTGGAGAAACCGTACGCAGGCACGGACTGGCCAAGAGGTGGGTTGTTGCCCCTCCAAGGGGGGTGGGATCCGCGGTCGGCGCGCACGGCGTAGCCTGCCGTCCATGCCGGACTACGAGGTGTCGATGGACATCGCGGTCGCGCCGGAGACGGCGTGGGCCGTGCTGCGCGACCCGTCGGCCATCAGCCGCTGGCATCCGGATTACGTGCGCAGCCATCCCGTGCGCGACGTCCGGGTGCTCGAGCGCGCGGACGGCACCAAGGTGCAGGAGCGCTTCATCAGCTGCGACGACGAGGAGCTCGCCCTGGTGTCGCGGGTCACCGCCGGGCTGCCGGTGGAGCACCACCTGAACGTGTTCCTCGTGAAGCCCCTGCACCCCGGATGCCGGGTCACGTGGTGGACGCGCGCCGAGCCCGACGCCTCGGGGCTCGACCCCGGCGAGTGGCTCCCCGCCGAGCACCACCGGGCCCTACTGGCCCTCCGTGACTACCTGGAGGACCAGTAGGGCC
>JAFMJQ010000134.1 GCA_017853415.1 Thermoleophilia bacterium
GGCCTGCCGGATGAGCGCGGGAATTCGCATCAACCTCGATCAGGGTGACAATCAGGCGCTGGCGCTGGTGTACCGGTCCACGGGCGATACGAACTGGGAGGTCGCCTCCGGGAGCGGCATCTCGGGCAACAGTCGCGGGGAGCTCATCCCGTGGCAGGTGGACCTGCCGGAGGTCGATGGCCGGACCGGAGTGGAGCTCGCGTTCCTCGTGCAGAGCGCGGAAGGCGCCACGAATCGGGTGCGAGCGGCCGTCATGCCCGTGGAGGTCAAGTGCATCGTCGCCCAGCCTGCGGGCGGCACCTACGGGTTCATGAGCGGCACGTCGATGGCGGCGCCGCAGGTGGCCGGTGCGGCGGCCCTGCTGCTTGCCAAGAACCCCACGCTCAGCGCGGTGCAGCTCAAGAACGCCCTCACCTCGACGGTGGTGCGCATGCCATCTCTCGAGGGCAAGGTGGTGACCGGTGGCCGCATCAACGTGAACGCCGCGCTGGCATCCGTGCCGGCCGCACCCGCCGCCCCGGCGACACCTGCCGTATCGCCGCGCGTCATGACGGCCCTTGCGCTGCGCACCGGACGGACGATCACCGTGCGTCGTGGCAGCCGTTCCGTGCCTGTTCCGGTGACCTGCGAGCGCCCCAGCGCCGGCACGTGCGCGGTGACGGTGGCCCTGCGGATGAGGCGGGCGGCCCCGGCCGGCAGCCGGGCACGCTGGATCGCCCTCGGCACCCGGCGGGTCAGCCTTCCCGGCACCTGGCGGGGCAGGGTGGCGGTGCCGCTCACCCGCCAGGCGCGCAGCCTGCTCGCGCGCCACCCCCGGGTGCGCGCCACGGTGATCGCCGGCTCGCAGGCCGGCACCGAGCCGTTGGCATCGGTGAGGCAGGTAACCACGCTGGTGCGCCGGTAATGCCCCGCCCCCTCGGGAGCCTCACGGCAGCCGCCCTCGCGACGTGCGCGCTGTCGATCGCGATCGCGATGCCCTCGGGGGCGGTCGCTAGCGGCCATGGCCCGGGCGCCGGTTCGCCGGAGACCGCGGCTCGCCAGGCCCCGAACGCCCTGGGCACGCAGCGGGTGGTGCCCCTCAGCATCGAGGACGTGAACCGCCAGGCGCGGGATCGGTGCCGTGCGCTCGACGGGTTCACGGGGGAGGAGCGGATACCGCCCGGGTGGCCGGAGTGGCTCATCGACCAGACGCGGTCGCGGGACCCGAATTTCTTCAAGGTGCGGAGGACCTGCGTCGGCGAGAGGCAGGGTGGAGCGCGGTGCGACGCCGACCGCCTCGGGGGCGGTCGCGATGAACGAGAGGGCGATGTCGCCTTCCAGGACTTCGATGGGGAAGCAGCCCAGCTGCTGAGGTGCTCCCGAGGCGGTAACGGTGGCTTCTTCTGGCTCAGGGCAGAGGCGTTTGCCGCCAATCCCTTCCCACTGGCCAACAGGCGGGCGCAGGACCGCTGCAACGCGCTTGGCCAGTGCAGGGGTGACCGCGTGAGGGTGGCAGGCGGAGATTGCTTCGGCGACGCCCGCTCCGGGGACCACATCTGGACGAGGATGCGCACCGGCGGCGGTGAGGCCACGGTGATGAGGTGCTCGTTCCGGCTTGGCCTCCTCTGGGAGCGCGTGGAGAGCTTCAACAACTTCAGGATCATCGCCGATGTCGCGCCGGGAGCGCCGACTCTCACGCCGGTCCTCGGGGGCCTTGCGGTGCGCTGGAGCGCACCGGAGGGCCGAGCCTGGGATGAGGCGGCAAGCCGGGTGGTGGCCGCCAGCTACAGGGCCACGGCGTCGCCGGGGGGGCGTTCGTGCACCGCGAGGGGTGTCGACGCAACCGGCTGCACCATCACCGATCTGCCGCCCGGTGTGGAGCACACCGTGACCGTCGTGGGCATTGGGCAGGGGGAGATCGGCACGGCGGGCGAGGTGGTGGGTGACATCGCCACGGCTCCCTCGGCACCGTCCGCACCGGCGGAGCCCGGCGTGAGGGCCCGGCCGGGCGCACCGGCGGTCACCGGCCTCGAGGCGCTGCCGGGCCGCATTCGCATTGCATGGGCACGTCCTGAATCCGATGGGTTCAGCCGAATCCTCGGGTACACCGCCACGGCACTTCCCGGCGGGGCCACGTGCACCACGCTGGGGGCCCTGACGTGCGACATCGATGGGCTCGCCCCTGGCGTCGACTTCGTCGTGACGGTGACGGCCACCAACGATGTCGGCACCGGCCCGCCATCGCTGAAGATCCGGCGCAGCACACCCGTGCTGGTGCCCTCGGCCCCGCGCGCCCCGCTGGTGCGCGAATCGTTCACGCGCATCGAGGTCGACTGGTCGGCTCCCGAGTCAGACGGCGGCCGGCCGGTGACCGGCTACACCGCCACGGCGTCACCCGGCGGTGCCACGTGCACCACCACCGGCGCGAAGGGGTGCACCATCGAGGGCCTGGCGAGCGGCACGCGCTACGCGGTGACCGTGACCGCCACCAACGAGGCGGGAACCGGCCCCGGTTCAGAGCCCGCCTCGGCGATGACTGCCGAAATGACCGTTCCCGCTGCGCCGGGTCGCCCCTCGGTGGAATCGCTGCCCGGTGGCGCACGGGTTGCATGGTCCGCACCCGAGGAAGATGGGGGCACCCCCGTCACCGGCTACGTCGCAACAGCCACGCCAGGAGGCGCCCGGTGCGAGACCACCGGCGCCACCGAGTGCGTGATCCGCGGCCTTGAGAACGGCACCGCCCATCGGGTGAGCGTGGTCGCCATCAACTCGCTGGGCGCGGGATCCCCGTCCCCCCTGAGCAACGCGGTCACGTCGAAGCAGAACGCCCGCGCCGACGGGGGGGACACAACGGGGGCGTTCGGGGTCATCTCGACCGCCGTTCCCGCCCTGCCGCAGGCCGCTGACCAGCGTGCCCTTCTCGCGGGTGTGGCACTCAGGCCCCGCACGCTCGTGCCGGGCCTGGGCGGCCGCATCTCCTATTCGCTGGCACGGCCCGCGGCGATCACCATCACGCTCACCCGCGGCGCAGGCCGCGGACGTGATCGCGCCGTGCACCGCATTCCCGCGGGCCGGCCCGGTGCACTGGCAGGTGACTCCCGGGTGCGCGTGATCTACACCCGGGCGAGCGCCAGGCGCAGGACCCCGGGCGCCTGGAGGCTGACCGTCGAGGCGCGGGACGCAGCCGGCGTCGTGATGAGGCGCACCGTCCCGATCAGGGTGAGGCGATGATGCCCCGCCCCCTCGGGAGCCTGAGGGCAGCCGCCCTCGCGACCTGCGCGCTGTCGATCGCCATCGCGACGCCGTCGCTGGCGACCGCCGGCATATTCGTGGGCCT
>JAFMJQ010000135.1 GCA_017853415.1 Thermoleophilia bacterium
CGAGATCGTCAGCGTGGTGGGCGCCTTCTTCCCGGCCTTGCCCAGCGCCATGCGGTAGGCCCGCAGGACATCGGCGGCGCGCCGGGCGGCTGCGGGCATCGCGTGCCCCCTCGGCCCGTGGCCGCGTGGGGAGTCGGGGGCCCGGGCGGAACCCTCGCTCGCACGCTACACGGGAGGGGGAGCCGGGGGTTCGTCCTCGCGCACCCCCAGCAGCTTCGCCACCGGGGTTGCGGTGAGGCCGTAGATCAACACCGTGCCCGCGATGATCATGAACGCCACCGGCAGCAGATCGCCTCCCCCGGGAACCTTCAGGCCGACCAGCGTGGTGGACACCGACGCCGCGGTGGCCGCCGCCACGATGCCACGCGGCGCCATCCAGCCCAGGAACAGCCTCTCCCTGACGGTGAAGCCACGCCCGATGGTGGCGATGAACGCCACGGCTGGCCGCACCACCAGAACCAGCACGACCAGCACCACGAGGGTCGGGAGGATGAGCGGCACCAGGGCCGATGGGGGCACGAGTGCCGATATGCCCACGAAGAGCACCCCGATGGCGATGCTCACGATGGTGTCGAAGAAGGGACGCACCGTGGTGATGTCACGCCCCAGGCGCGGCGCCATCTGGGTGGCGCCGATACCCATGAGCAGGGCTGTGAGAAGGCCGGCGTTGTCCGCGACGAGGTTGGCCATGCCCGCCGCCAGGATGACCCCGCCGAGCAGCACCTGGGTTCCCGGCATGAGGTTCTTCCCGACGATCCTCTCCCCGATGTACACGACCACGAGGCCCGCGACCGCGAACACCACGGCCACGAGGATGCCCAGGAAGAAGCGCGCGACATCGTCTCCGAGGGAGTCGGCCGTGCCCGCCTTGATCGCCTGGAACACGATCACCGCGACCAGCGCACCGAGGGGGTCGAGCACCGTGCCCTCCTCGAGCAGCACGTTGCGCAGCCGCGTGCGCGGCCGCACGACATCGAGCAGGGGGTTCACCACCGTGGGCCCGGAGACCGAGAGGATCGCCCCCGCCAGCAGGGCGATCTCGAGCGGGAGGCCCACCACAAGGGCGATGAGGACCGTCGCCGCGGCCCAGGTGATGGGGCCGCCCAGCCACACGAGGCGCAGCCCGGTCTTCCCGTCTGCGTTGGCCATATTGCGCATCGTGAGCTCCATGCCGCCCTGGAACAGGATGACGGCCACGACGATGTCCACGACCGGGCCGAACGACACGCCGAGGATTCCCTGGGCATTCGCCGCGGGCGCGAGGATGCCCAGCACGAATCCCGCCGGCAGCAGCAGCACCAGGGCGGGCACGCGCAGGCGGGGGGCCACGGCCTGGCACGCGGTGGCGACGGCGAAGATCAGGGTGATGCCGAGGATCACCTGCTGATCGCTGAGAACCGGTGGGTTCATGCGTGCGATCCCGCGCGCTAGCGCAGGATCATCTCGCCACCGGCGGTCGCGATGCCGCAGGCGTGAATACCCGGGCCGGTGCCGGGCTCGTAGCGCACCGGCAGGCCGTGGTCGTCCCCGAGCCACCCCTCCAGCACGGGTGCGAAGTCGCCTACCTCCACGAACGTGTAGTCGGTGGGCGCGCAATCGTGGGCGGCGGCCTCGTAGCGCTCGGCATTGATGCGCGCGCGGTCCTCGGGGTCACCCATGAGCTGCAGGAAGAACGGCAGCGGGTACTGCGGCATGCCCGCGCTGCGGAACACGATCTTGTCGGTCTCGTCGCGGGCCTTCCCCGACCGGATCGGCAGGCCGCGGCTCTCCGCCGTGGCATCCAGATCGGAAACGCCGAGGCACCACCACAGCACGCGGTCCTGCCCCTGCAGGGTGGCGTTGAGCCACGCGCCGTCCGACAGCGAGGTGTCCCCCACCCCCAGGATCTCGAGGAAGCACTGCGGGCCCAGCGGCACGATGCGGTTGGTCGTCCCGCCCAGGTGCTGCGAGCCGGCAACCGAGCCCAGGCCGAACTCCCGGCGCAGGCGATCGCACGCGGCGTCGGCGTCCATCACGCCGTAGATGACGTGGTCGATCCAGAAGCCCTCGGGGTTCATGATGGCATCGTAACCGGGCCGAACCCGCATGCGCACGGGGCTCGCCCCGGGTGGTCGGGGGAGTAAGGTCGACGAGCGTCGGGGCGTGCACCGGCGTCGGCATCAACGACCACCAGCGGAGGACCAATGGCACTCATCGATGAGACCCCCGTCGACCCCGAGGGCGGCTGGGTGGCCGACCACGTGAAGCTCTACGTGGAGTCGGGCGGCACCGAGGGCCATCACTGGCAGCCGGGGGTCCCCACCCTGCTGCTCACCACGCGCGGCAACAAGAGCGGCAAGGCCCGCCGGACCGCGCTCATCTACGGCCGCGACGGCGACGACTACGTGGTGCTGGCCTCGTATGGCGGCGCCCCGAAGCACCCCGACTGGTACGTGAACATCGAGGCCGATCCCGAGGTGGTCATCCAGGTGGGCCCGGACGTGATGGCGGCAACGGCACGCACAGCCGGCCCCGACGAGCGGGACCGGCTGTGGAAGGTGATGACCGACATCTGGCCCGACTACGACGAGTACGACACCAAGACGCCGCGGGAGTTCCCGCTGGTGGTGATCAGGCCGAAGTAGGCCCGGGGCCTACGCGCCCGGCTGCCAGATCATCAGCACCAGCACGGCGACCGCCAGCACCACCGATGCCCAGTGCATGGCCCAGGTGGTGCGGTTGGCCAGCATGGTGCGCAGCGTCGCCTCATCCCCCTCGCCCCCATCGGCCAGCGACTCGGCGTACTCACGGGTCTTGCGGCTGCGGCGGCCGCCCCATGCGCCGAGCACCAGGGCCACGACGAACAGGAGGATGCTGATCTCGAGCCACCGCTGGCCGTAGCCGTCGATCTTGCCCGACAGGTAGAAGCCCGCGAGCAGCAGCACGAGGCCGCCCACGCCGAGCATGATGGCCCCGTAGCGGGCGAGCCCGAGGATCAGCGCCACCTCGGATGGCTTCTCGCGCCTCGGGGCGGCCGTGGCCACCACCCCGGCCACGGCGATGCCGGCGAAGAAGAGGATCACGCCGACGAGGTGGAACAGGATGCCGATCTGGTAGCCGCTCATGGTGCTCCGTGTGTGAGAGGTGCGAGGCGACCGCACCATAGACCGGTCACGGGCCTGTGTGCGGCCTACGGTCGTCACCACGAACAGCCGTGAAAGGTGAGCAGGGAGGCACTCTTTTGCTAGCGTCGCCGACCGCCGCGCGAGCGGCTGCCTGGCGGAGTAGCTCAGCTGGTTAGAGCAGCGGAATCATAATCCGCGTGTCGGGGGT
>JAFMJQ010000172.1 GCA_017853415.1 Thermoleophilia bacterium
AATTAGAGATACGAGTGCGCTCGAAACCCATCCCTAGGTTATCAACAGCCTTTAAAAGCGATACGGATGCTCTTTCATCCTCTGCAAAAGCCTTTACAGAGTTTTTAGCAAAATTGGCTACCGCTCTAGCACCAAAAGTAACACCAAGCCCAGCGGCTAACTTTTTAACACTTTTAGTAAGCCGATCTGCAGATGTCTCAGCTTGCTTAAAGGCAGGCTTGCCTACGAATTGCGCGGCTATATCTATTCTTACATCTGCTGCCATTATTTCGCCTTCAGTGTGTAATTCTCAAACTTCAGTTTAGAAGTTTCGATGGCTTTGATAACGGCGGCATTAGTTTTACCGCCATCCTCTGCCCATGCTCTAAAGATTGCGCGACCTCTCATCTTACGAGATGATCGCCCAGATTGACCCTCTGCTCTCCTATAAGCATTAACGATCTCGCCCTCTTTGTTTATAGCTGCAATAAATTGCTTGCCCGCTTCGGGGTTATTGCTGAGAGACTGATTTTTAGTGCCTGATCTAATCGTCTTACCATAATTAGGATGTCGAGGAGCGACAACTTTTGCTAGAGGAGCTTGGGGTCTGCCATCTAGACCGCTTTTACGACCCGCAGTCTCAAAAATAGCACCCGATGGTGAAGCATTTACAATACGAGCTAACGATCTAAAACCTGCTCGGTTAGGTTTAGATGGAGTTGCCTTAAAGCCGATACCACGCTTAGCCTCGCCCGATGACCATTTTAATCTAGCCCATGAGCCATTACCCTCTTTAGCCCAGCCGCTTAACGGCGGCTGAGCTGGGATAAAGCCTTTAGCCTTATTTGTAATAGGGCGTAAGATTGACCCTAACTCTTTTTGAGTTTCTTTAGCAAGGTTTGGAGTAAATTGACGAAGGGCTTTACGGAGTTCAAGCGCGCCTTTTACTTCGGTTGGCATCTTTAATCTCCTTCGCTTCATCATTTAGACCATCTATCAACGCTTGGAGCATTGGCGGATCTAACTCAATTAAATCTAGCGGCGAAACCCCCAGCCTGATACTCAACCTTGCGATCAAGTAAGTAAGCGGGAGGTCACGCTTTACGCTAAAGGGTCGGAGTCTAGGACCTCAACACTCTTTAGAGTTTCGATAAACTGCATCCCGAACAGAGGCACGATCTCGCCTGAGCGGCGAGTAACTTCCCACGCTAACCAATATACATCGCTTTGTTTTTCCTCATCGCGAAAGGCTTTGTGAAAACCTTTTTTAGCATATTGCTCGAAAGCGTACTCAACAGCTGGAGAGATTTCGCCCTCCAGCACCGAGTCATCTGTGCGTACGATCTTTAGTCTTGCCATTTGTTAGCCCTTTCGTTATTTATTACGCTGTAGTAATTACGATATCGCCTTGGATGTCGAAACTAAAATCCACCATGGCGGCAGTGTTTAGCTCTCCACCTACTGGAGTATAGTCATTTACATAGACATTTCCTGAATAGACAGGATTAGCAGTTGTAGGAGTTGATCCGTTAGCTGCGATTGCGAAAGCCAAGGTCGAGCCCTTAGCACCATCCAAGATTGAGCGGATGCTAGTAAGTGCCTGATCGTTAAATAGAGTTGCTACTAGAGTGTGACTAGCAGACCCCTTTACTTTAGGCGATCCCACTACAGATCCAGATGCGACCATAGCCTTAGCATCTAACATGTTGTAGTTGATATTTAGCTCTGCACTCTGCACATGGTCAGAGACATTTGTAGTACCTAGTAGTAAGTAGGTAGTTCCAGCTGTATAAATTGCCATTAGTCAGTCTCCTTATGCGTACGCGATAGTGATGTCAGTAGTGACATCGAATGAGATATCTACAGAGGCTACTTCGTCAATACCGCCATTTACAGGGGTATAACCATTTACGAAGCATGAGCCTGTGTACTTAGGGTTCGTTGCAGATGCTGTTGCACCTTGTGGCTGGATAATGAAAGCTGCAGTAGTACCCTTGAGAGAGTCTAGGACTGCGCGAGTTGCGCCTGCACCGATAGCGATCTGATCCAGCAATAGAGTTGCTGTAATTGTATGAGATGCCAAGCCCTTTACATATTTGTGAGCTGTATCGTTCATAGCTGTGATCTCGATAGGATCATAATTGATGTTGAGGCTTAGGTTAGTTGTAACCGCTGATAGGTCATAAGTACCTAGGCTAAAGTACGCGTTATTAGCTGCATAGACTGCCATTATTTAGTCTCTTTCTTTGTCTCTGTCACTGTTACGAGTGCGCCGATTTTAACGAGATGAGGTACATCCCATCCTGCTAACTGCTCGTCTGTGATGATTTCACCGAAACCCACACCTACGAAAGTGTTATCTGATTTATTTGTATAGCTTGCCATTGTCTAACTCCATGTCGTTAGGGTCTCGATGTCGATCTCCACTGACAATAAATCGCCAGAGGGAACAGTCATAATTGATGGTGCGGATACTCCACCGATGGTCAGAGATAAACCGCAGACAGATAGTTTATTAAATAAAGCTACAAGAGAATCTTCAATCCCGTTAAGGTTGCCCTGATTGTCATAGAGCGGAGTCGTAAGGGTTAAACGAAAACGCGCAGTAGGATTGATATTCCATTGGTTGTTATTCGCAACAACATAAGGATCATTTGGCGAAATAATTAAACTGTTAGCCAGAATAGTTGCAGGCGGGAACTCGAAAGTCTGCCATCTAGTGTCATCTACTAAGGCAGTTGCTAAAGTGTGTCGAAGTGTTGTAATCGCTACTGTCATCCGAGCATGCTCCGAGGATCTAGCGCGTGAGCGATTAAACCTCTTACCTTGGCGAGTAAGCTGTTACCCATTTTCCAAGGTGAGGGCTGGAAATCTACGGCTACGCCACCTGACGATGTTGTCTGTCGTGCCTGCCAGATATCTACAGCGATCATGAGCGCAGCTTCTTGAATTGCGCTATCTAAAGTCCAGTCTGTGGTTGTGTCTCCAGTCACTATCCCAAATGGTGTTAAAGCATTTTTATCTGTTGCCGAAGCAGCAGTGATTGTATAAGTGATTGAATAATCTGTAACTAAGGTAATGGTCTTAGTGCCATTCCATGCAGTTCCACAGTTAGTAATTACGACAGAATCTCCCACATTGAATGTGTGTAACTCATCGAAATAAAGTGTTGCACTGGTTGTAGTTTTGGAATGTGCTACTGGAAAAAACTTTTTAGCCCATAACATAGGAATAAGTACAGCATCAGCGGCATCGCAGGATTCTTGAAGCGTTGCATCTGGATACAGCGTACCGACACCGAGAGCTGATCTT
>JAFMJQ010000044.1 GCA_017853415.1 Thermoleophilia bacterium
GCCGTGCGACGCCTGCAGCAGCTGCTGCGGGGGCAGGGCATCGCGCTGCCGGTGGACGGCGTGTTCGGTGCGAGCACGCGTGACGCCCTGGCCACGTACCGCGCGCAGCGCGGCATGACGGGAGGCCCGGGCACGGACGACGCCGTGTGGGCCGACCTGATCCAGCGCAGCGGGTCGGTGATGACATCCCGCACGGGGTAGGCCCCCGCCCCGTTGGTACCCTTGGGGCTCGCACAAGCGGCCGTTCGGAATTGCCTGCATGAGCACTGAGATGATCAACAAGGTCCTTCGCCTCGGCGAGGGGCGCGGGATGAAGCAGCGCGTCAAGCGGGTGGAGCGCATCAACGCGCTCGAGCCCGAGATGCAGGAGCTCTCCGACGAGCAGATCCGCGGGCGTGCTGCGGACATCCGCGATCGCATCGCCGGGGGAGTCGACCTCGACGACGTGCTCGACGAGACCTTCGCCCTGGTGCGCGAGGCGTCGTGGCGCAGCCTCGGCATGCGCCACTTCGACGTGCAGCTGATCGGGGCGATGGTGCTCAACGAGGGGCAGATCGCCGAGATGAAGACCGGCGAGGGCAAGACCCTCACGGCCACCGCTGCCGTGGCGCTCAACGCCCTCACCGGCAAGGGCGTGCACCTGGTCACGGTGAACGACTACCTGGCATCCCGCGACGCCCAGTGGATGACCCCCGTGTACGAGGCCCTGGGGCTCACCGTCGGCGTGATCCAGGCGATGATGCCCGAGGACCAGCGACGCGAGGCCTACGCCGCCGACATCACGTACGGCACCAACTCGGAGTTCGGGTTCGACTACCTGCGCGACAACATGGCCGTGCGGCTCGAGGACTGCGTGCAGCGCGGGCACGCGTTCTGCATCGTGGACGAGGTCGACTCCATCCTCATCGACGAGGCCCGCACGCCGCTGATCATCTCGGGAGTGCCCGAGGCCGCCGCCGACACCTACTACCGCTTCGCGCGCATCGTCCCCACCCTCCGCGCGGGCGACGACTACGAGGTGGACGAGAAGCACCGCACCGTGGCGCCGCTCGAGAGCGGCGTCGAGAAGGTGGAGCGCGCCCTGGGCATCGACCACCTCTACCTCGACGTGCACGGGCAGCTGGTGAACCACTTCATCCAGGCGCTCAAGGCCGAGTCGCTCTTCCGCAAGGACAAGGAGTACATCGTCCGCGACGGCGAGGTGCTCATCGTCGACGAGTTCACGGGCCGCGTGCTCGAGGGCCGGCGCTACTCGGAGGGCCTGCACCAGGCCATCGAGGCCAAGGAGGGCCTGAAGATCCGCGAGGAGAACCAGACGCTCGCGACCATCACCCTCCAGAACTACTTCCGCATGTACGACAAGCTCTCGGGCATGACGGGCACGGCCTCCACCGAGGCCAATGAGTTCAACAAGATCTACGAGACCGACGTGGTGAGCGTGCCGACGCACCGCCCGATGATCAGGGACGACCAGAACGACCTGATCTTCAAGACCAGGGACGCCAAGTTCAACGCGGTGGTCGCCGACATCAAGGACGCCCACGACCGCGGCCAGCCGGTGCTCGTGGGAACGATCAGCGTCGAGGTGTCCGAGATGCTCTCGGGCATGCTCGAGCGCCGCGGCGTGCCGCACACGGTGCTGAACGCCAAGCAGCACGAGAAGGAGGCCGAGATCATCGCGCGCGCGGGCGAGCGCGGCTCGGTGACCATCGCCACCAACATGGCCGGCCGCGGCGTGGACATCAAGCTGGGCGAGGGCGTGGCCGACCTCGGCGGCCTCTTCGTGCTGGGCACCGAGCGCCACGAGAGCCGGCGCATCGACAACCAGCTGCGCGGTCGCGCGGGGCGCCAGGGCGACCCGGGCCTCACCAAGTTCTTCCTCTCGGCCGAGGACGACCTCATCCGCATCTTCTCGGGCGATCGCATGTACAAGATCCTCGACCGCCTGGGGCCGGGCGACGACCTTCCGCTCGACTCCAAGATGCTCACCAAGACGGTGGAGGGCGCCCAGAAGAAGGTCGAGGAATACAACTTCAACATCCGCAAGCGGGTGCTGGAGTACGACGACGTGCTCAACAAGCAGCGCGAGGTGGTGTACGCCGAGCGGCGCCAGGTGCTGGAGGGCGCGGACCTGTCCGAGCGCGCCCGCGACTGGATCGCCGAGGTGCTCGTGGAGACGGTGGACCGCTACGAGGATGACGACGCGGCGGTTGCCGACTGGGACCTCGAGAGCATGTTCGCCGAGCTCGCCCAGCTGTACCCGATGTCGTTCGGCGTCGACGACGTGCGGCACGACACCCTCAGCCGCGATGAGCTGCTCGACCGCCTCGAGGACGACGCCATGGATGCCTACGACCGCCGCGAGGCCGAGCTGGGCAGCGAGATGGTGCGCGACCTCGAGCGCTGGGTGCTGCTGCAGCTGATCGACGTGGACTGGCGCGAGCACCTGCTCAACATGGACTACCTGCGCGAGGGCATCCACCTGCGCGCCCTGGGCCAGAAGGACCCCCTCAGCGAGTACCGCCTCGAGGGCCACCAGATGTTCGACGAGATGATGGAGAACGTCACCCGCGAGTTCGTGCGGTACATGTTCCACGTGGAGCTCGAGGCGCCGCCGGAGCCCGTGGAGGCGCCGCAGCTGGATGGCGTCACCTACACCGCGCAGGACGATCCCGTGCAGGGCTTTGCGGGGCTCGCCGAGGGGGCCATCGAGATGCCGGATGACGTGGCGTTCGAGGCCACGGAGCCCGCGCACTACGACGAGGAGGCCGCCGTGGAGGCGCCGCTCCCCGGCGTGGTGGAGACCGTCGTCATCGACGACGAGGACCGCATCGGGCGCAACGACCCGTGCCCCTGCGGATCGGGCAAGAAGTACAAGAAGTGCTGCGGCGCCGCGTAGGCCGGGTGCCCCGATGACCGACCCCGACGCACTCGCCCAGCAGGCGGGGCGCCTGTCCGAGCGCGTGCAGCTCCTGGGCGAGTACCTCGACCCCGACGCCCTCGAGGCGCGGGTGGGGGAGCTCGAGCAGCAGATGGGCGCCGCCGACTTCTGGGACGACCAGGAGCGCGCCGCCAAGGTGTCGGCCGAGCACGCCCGCCAGGGCCAGCGCCTGGCCGAGTACCGCGCGCTGTCGGACGATGTCTCCGACCTCGGCGAGCTCGCGGCCATGGCCCGCGAGGAGGAGCGCGCGGGTTCGCTCACCGAGGAGTTCACGCAGGAGATCGTCGACGGCCTGGCCCGTGCGGAGGACCGCCTGTTCGTGCTGGAGGAGTCGCGCCTGTTCGGCGGCGAGCACGACGCCGGTGATGCGGTGGTGACCATCCAGTCGGGCGAGGGCGGCACCGACGCCCAGGACTGGGCCGAGATGCTGCTGCGCATGTACCTGAGGTGGGCCGAGGACCGCGGGTTCACCGCCACGGTGCAGGACCGCCAGGACGGCCAGGAGGCCGGCATCAAGAGCGCCACGTTCACCCTCGAGGGGGGCAACGCCTACGGGCTGATGAGCGCCGAGCGCGGGGTGCACCGCCTGGTGCGCCTGTCGCCCTTCGACTCGGCCAACCGCCGCCAGACCTCATTCGCCGCCGTGCAGGTGGCGCCCCTCGTCACCGACGAGGCCGAGGTGGAGATCGAGGACAAGGACATCCGCGTGGACACCTACCGCGCCAGCGGCGCGGGTGGCCAGCACGTGAACAAGACCGACTCCGCCGTGCGCATCACGCACCTGCCCACCGGGGTGGTGGTGCAGTGCCAGAACGAGCGCTCGCAGACGCAGAACCGCGCCACGGCCATGAACATGCTGCGCTCGCGCCTGCTCGAGCTGGAGATCCAGCGTCGCGAGGAGGAGGCGGCGAAGGAGCGCGGCGAGAGCATGACCATCGGCTTCGGCAGCCAGATCCGCTCGTACGTGATCCACCCGTACTCGATGGTGAAGGACCTCCGCACCGGCCACGAGACCGGCAACACGCAGGCGGTGTTCGACGGCGCGCTCGATCCCTTCATGCGGGCCGAGCTCGAGCGCCGGGCCAAGGGGCTGGCCGTGGTGGGGGAGGACTGACCATGCGGGCGATCGTGGTGGTGGGGTCGCGCCACGGCGGCACCATGGAGATGGGGGAGTGGGTGGCCGAGGGCCTGCGGGCGGCAGGGATGGACGCCGACCTGCACGATGCCGAGCACGCTCCCGGGCCGGAGGGCTACGACGTGGCGGTGGTGGGCGGCGCGGTGTACGCCGCCCGCTGGGTGGAGAACGTGCGCGAGTGGACCCGCGCCCACTCCGATGCGCTCAAGGCCATGCCCTGCTGGCTCTTCTCGAGCGGGCCCGTGAGCGGGCCGCCGTTTCCGTCCGACGAGGAGTCGGTGCAGTACGGGCGCCTGCTCGAGTGGACCGACGCCCGCGAGCACCGGTGCTTCCCCGGCCGCATCGACACCCCCAACCTGCGTCCCCGCGAGAGGGCCATGTGCATCACGCTGCGGGTGAGGGAATGCGACTACCGCCCCAGGGATGAGATCACCGCCTGGGCGACGGCCATCGCCGGGGAGTGCGCCCCCGCCTGACGCCGGGGTGTTCCCGCGCACCCTCCGCGGTGGCGCACGCAGGGGGGTCCGATACCTGTAAGGGGGATTGCAGGTGCCCCCGCGGTGCGGCAGGGGCGCCTGACACGGTGGCGAAACCCCACCCGGTAAGGACAGACCGACCCCTATCGGGAGTTGCGACATGAGCGACGGCCAGGACACGGGCCGCCCGGAGTTCACGCTGGTGCAGGTGGCCGACCCGCCCTCGTCCGAGGAGGAGATGGCGCCGATGTTCTCGGCGCCGGTCACCGACGGCAAGCGCCACAAGAACGACATCTTCCGCCCGGGCCCGGGCCCGATGGTGGAGTTCCGCGGGGTCACCAAGACCTACGACGGGAACTCCCGCGGTCTCAACGGCGTGTCGCTGCGCATCGGCACCGGCGAGTTCGTGTTCCTCGTCGGCCCGTCGGGGTCGGGCAAGTCGACCTTCATCCGCCTGATCATCCGCGAGCTGCGCGCCACCTCGGGCGAGGTGATCGTGGGCGGCCGCGACCTCTCCACCCTGCGCCGCGGCAAGGTTCCCTACCTGCGCCGCGCCATCGGGTGCGTGTTCCAGGACTTCCGCCTGCTTCCCGACCGCACGGCCGCCGAGAACGTGGCCTACGCCCTGCAGGTGACCGGGCACAGCCAGAAGGAGGTGCGCCGCCGCGTGCCGGAGATCCTCTCGCTGGTGGGCCTCGAGGGGAAGTTCGACCGCCTGCCGCGCGAGCTCTCGGGCGGTGAGCAGCAGCGCGTGTCGATTGCCCGCGCGCTCGTGAACCACCCGCGCCTGCTGATCGCCGACGAGCCCACGGGCAACCTCGATCCCGAGACGTCCCTGGGCATCATGGACCTCCTGCTGCGCATCAACCGCACCGGGACCACCGTGCTCGTGGCCACCCACGACCAGCACACCGTCGACCGCATGCAGATGCGCGTGATCGCCCTGGACGAGGGCCGCGTGGTGCGCGACGAGGAGTCCGCCGGCTACCACGACGAGACCGGGGAGGTCACGGCATGAGGATCGGCATGTTCTTCCGCGAGGCGCTTCGCAGCATCCGCGCCAACGCCGCCATCTCTGTGGCCGCCACGGTCACCGCGCTCATCGCCGTGTTCATCCTGGGCGCCTTCATCCCGTCGTTCATGTACGTGCGCTCTGCGGTGGACGCCCAGAAGGCCAAGGTCGACGTGGACGTCTACATCTCGGACACCGCAACGGTGCCGCAGGTGAACGCCCTGCGCGAGAAGCTCGACGGCCTGCGGTCGGATGGCACCGTGGCCGCGGTGACGTACGTGTCGAAGGAGGACGCCCTGCGCATCATGAAGGAGCGCCTGCGCGACCCCTCCGTGCTCGACGAGCTGCCCAGCAACCCGCTGCCCGCCAAGTTCAACGTGCAGCCCACCGAGGCCGAGAACGCCAACGTGATCGTGGCCGCCGTGAAGGACGACCCGGCGCTGGATCCCACCGAGGGCATCGTGTACCCCGAGACCACCGCCGACCGGCTGCTCACCGCCGCCAAGTTCGTGCAGTGGGCGGGCTTCGTGCTCATCGGCATCCTGCTGCTGGCCGCCGTGCTGCTGATCGGCAACACCATCAGGCTGTCCATCTTCGCCCGGCGGCGTGAGGTGGAGGTGATGCGCCTCGTGGGCGCCACCAACTGGTTCATCCGCTGGCCGTTCATGATCGAGGGCGTGATCTGCGGCCTGGTGGGTGCCGTCGTGGCCGTCGCGATGCTCTGGGGCATCAAGGTGGGCGTGGTGGATGCCTGGGCCGCGGGCGCGGACACCGCGCTCACCAAGACCGGCTCGGCCGCGGGCACCATCGCGTTCCCGCTGCTCACCCTGGTGCTCGTGGGCGCCGGCGCCCTGCTCGGTGCCGTGGGCAGCGGAATCACGCTGCGCCGCTTCCTCAAGGTGTGATGGGTTCGGCGGTGGCGGCGCACGCACGTGCCGCCACCGCGAGGCCCTAACATCGGCGCCGTGCCGCACTCTCCCCGCTCACGACGCCTCGCTGCCGCTGCCGGGGTGGCCGTGGTGATCATCGCCGTGTTCGTGCTGGGGGCGCTGGTGGGTGGCCCCATTCGCGCCCTCGTGCAGCCCTCGAGCGTGTCGCTGCCCGACCAGGTGGCCGACGCCGTTGCCGACCGCTACGAGGGCAAGGTCGATCGCGCCACGCTCGAGCGTGCGGGCGCCAAGGCCATCGCCGCGCAGGTAGGCGATCGCTGGACCACCTACTTCACGCCGCAGGAATGGGCGTCGCTGAAGCGCGCGAGCGAGGGCCGGTACTCGGGCATCGGCATCCGGGCGCGCGCCACCGACGACAGCCTCGTGGTGCGCGAGGTGTTCCCGGGCAGCCCGGCCGAGAAGGCCGGGCTCACACCGGGGGACGCCATCATCGCGGTGGGCGGCGTGCCGGTGTCGCGCCGGGGGGCCGTGAAGAGCCGCGCGGCGATACTGGGCAAGGACGGCACCACGGTGGTGCTTGGCGTGCGCGCATCGGGCGGCACGCAGCGCACCGTGCGCGTGACCCGAGGCGAAGTGACGACGCCGATGGTGCAGGCACGCATGCTCACCGCTCCGAATGGCACGAAGGTGGCCTACATCGAGCTCGACCGGTTCGAGGATGGTGCGGGCGATCAGGTGCGGGCCGAGGCCCAGCGCCTCATCGACGACGGCGCGAAGGCGGTGATCCTCGACCTGCGCGGCGACCCCGGCGGGCTCCTGGACGAGGCCGTGGCCGTGGCCGGGGCCTTCCTGAAGCCCGGCACGCTGGTGGTGAGCACCAGCGGCCGCACGTCGCCCCGCCGCGAGTTCAGGGCCGAGGGCGATCCCATCCCCGCGAACGTGCCGGTGGCCGTCCTGGTGGATCGTGGGTCGGCGAGCTCATCCGAGATCGTGGCCGGTGCCCTCAGGGACACCGGACGAGCGGTGATCGTGGGCGAGCGCACGTTCGGCAAGTCGAAGGTGCAGGTGACGCAGGAGACCAGCGATGGGGGCGCGGTGCGCGTGACCATCGCGGGCTACCGCACGCCCAAGGGGCTCGACATCGGCGAGGGCGGAGTGAAGCCCACGGTGAAGGCGATTGACTCCGCGGAGACCGCTGCCGACGAGGCCCTCGACGCCGCACTTGCCCGCCTCGCCGCGCAGGGGGGCTAGCCCGATGGCCCGGGGCCGCACGGGCGCCCAGTTCGTGGCCGAGATGGTGCCCGCGGGCCGGCGCATGGCGGCCCGCCCGGCGTTCGAGGCCGGCCCCGAGGTGCCGCTGATCAAGGCCCGGCGCGGCGACGCGCGCATGGGAGACCTCGTGACGGCCCGCATGAAGGGCGGCGGGTGCGAGGTGGTGGCCATCCACGGGCCGTCCACCCACGCAGGGGCAGCCATTCGCGCGCTCATCGCACACGAGGGCCTGGGTCGCGGGTTCGGGCCCAAGGCGCGCGAGGAGGCCCAGGCCGCGGCCCGCACGCGCGACGAGCCCGACGCCGATCGCCGTGACATGCGCGACCAGCGGGTGATCACCATCGACCCCGAGGGCGCGAAGGACCACGACGACGCCATCGCCGTGGCCGACGAGGGCGAGGGCATCCGCCTGTGGGTGCATATCGCCGATGTCAGCCGCTACGTGGCGGCGGGCGGGGCGATCGACCGCGAGGCCGAGCGCCGGGGCTGTTCGGTGTACCTGCCGGGGACCGTCGACCCCATGCTGCCGGAGATCCTCTCCAACGACGTGTGCTCGCTGCGCCCGGGGGAGGACCGCAAGGCGCTCACCGCGCACATGCTGGTGATGCCCGACGGGTCGGTGACGGCCGAGGGCTTCCACAGGTCGCTCATCCGGTCTGACAGGCGCCTCACCTACCCCGAGGTGGATGCCTTCCTCGAGGGGCGCGCCGGCCTGGGCGACGCCGTGATGGAGGGCGACGTGCGGCTGGCCATGGAACTCGCCCGCCGGCTGCGCGCACGCCGCATGCGCAGGGGCGCGCTGGACATCGTCACCTCCGAGCCCCGGTTCCGGTTTGACGGCGACCGCGTGGAGTCGGTGGAGATGGAGACCCAGACCGACAGCCACAGCCTCATCGAGGAGTGCATGATCGCGGCGAACGAGGCGGTGGCGAGGTTCCTCATCGCCAAGCACGTGCCCGCCATCTACCGCGTGCACGCCGACCCCGACCAGGTGGCGATCGAGGACCTCTGGGCGCGCCTGGAGATCCTGGGCATACCCGTGCCCCCGCTGGCCGAGGGAGTGCTCACGGCCGAGCAGCGCCGCGACGCCGCGGGCGTGGCCGCCCACGCGATTCGCCTGCAGGTGGAGCGCACCGGGGAGGGCGGCGCCAGCCTGCCCTACATGGTGCTGAGGTCGCTGCAGAAGGCGGTGTACCGCCCCGATGAGACATCGCACTCGGGCCTGGCCAGCCCCGCATACCTGCACTTCACCTCGCCAATCCGCCGCTACCCCGACCTGGTGGTGCACCGCGCGCTGGTGCACGCGCTGGGGCTGGCCGGTGCCGCGCCGGACGCCGCCATGCTCCCCGAGGTGGCCCGCGACGCATCCGACCGCGAGCGCGACGCCACCGACCTCGAGCGCCGTGCCGATCGCATGTGCCTGGCCTACCTCCTCGCGCAGTCGATGGCCGGGGATGCCTGGGACCGCCCCCGCGACGGCGAGGTGACGGGTATCGGGCAGGCGGGCCTGTTCATCACCTTCGACGCCGTGTTCGACGGATTCCTGCCCTTCCGCAACATGCCCGACGACCACTACGTGCCCGACGAGTTCTCGGCCGAGGCGGTGGGCGAGGACACCGGGCGCAGGTTCCGCCTGGGCGACCCGGTGCGCGTGCGGGTGAACGACATCCAGCCCCTGCGCGGGCGCGTGACGCTCGAGATGGCCGAGCGGCCACCCCGGCACCGCTAACCTGCCTCGCCCATGGGCAAGAAGGGCAAGAGCAAGGGCGGGGCCACGGCGCCCGCCCGCAAGGACATCGCGCAGAACCGCAAGGCCCTGCACGAGTACGAGATCCTCGACCGCTACGAGGCCGGCATCGCCCTGACCGGAACCGAGGTGAAGGGCCTGCGCGAGAGCGGCGCGATGATCCGCGAGGCCTACGCGCAGATCATCAACGGCGAGGTGTTCCTCGTGGGCGCCCACATCAGCGACTACGGCCCCGCCGGCGGCCGCGGGCACGACCCCCAGCGCACCCGGCGCCTGCTGCTGCACCGCCGCGAGATCGACAAGATCGCGGGCAAGCTGTCGGAAGCCGGCATCGCGCTGATTCCCCTGCGCATGTACTTCAACGAGGACGGCCGCGCCAAGCTCGAGCTGGGCCTCGGCCGCGGCCGCACGCAGTACGACAAGCGCGTGGCAATCAAGGACCGTGAGATGAAGCGTGAGCTCTCGCGGGCCAACGCGCGTCGCGGCCGCGGCTGACCACCCCCGCGGGGCCGGGGCCTAGCGGATGATCACCACATGCTCGGTGAGCGCCCCATGCGCCCCGAGCGTGGAGATCTTCTCGATGTCGCTGCTGCGGCTGGGGCCCGACACCAGGCTCACGGCCGATGGCGCCGCGCGCCCGTCGGCGTAGGTGAGGGCCAGCGCCTCGCCCAGCGTGCGCACGATGCGATCGGCGGGGAGTAGTGCCACGTGGTGACGGCTGGTGACGTCGAGCCCGCGCCCGTGGCCCGCCGAGGCCTCGAGCACCACGGTGCCGCGTTCGGCCACCGCACGCGCGGGCACGGTGACGCCGCACACGTCGATCGGCCCCTCGAGGCCCATCGACTCGCGCTTGCCGAGCCCGGTGGGCCAGGTGAGCACGTCGATGCCCTCGCGCCGCAGGGCATCGGCCAGGCCGATGCGATCCACCAGCGGGTCGCCGGCCAGCACCGCGCGCGCCACGCCGGCGTCGGCCATCCAGCGCGCGGCCGCGCGACCGGCGTCGCCGGGCTGCACCACCTGCCCCGTGGCCTTGCGCCGGGTGAGGGACTCCAGCAGCAGGTCCACCAGGGGGTCGCCCACCGCGGCGGTGCTCACCTGCGCGGGGGCCACTTGGTGGGCATGTCGCGCACCTGGGTCCAGCCGGCGCCGGGGCCGGGAAGATCGGTGGCCCAGCCGTCCTTGCCGCGGGCGCGCAGCATCAGCCGCCAGCCGGCCATCCACGCGCGGTAGGTGCCGGGGCGCCGCCACAGGCGGCTCCACGCGCGAAATGCCAGCCCCGACGCGCGCGTGGCGGGCGATGACGACCGCGCGCGGGCGCGCACGAGGAGGTCCTGCAGGGGGATCCCCACCGGGCAGGCCTCGCCGCAGGCACCGCACAGCGACGACATGAACGGCAGGTCGCGCGAGGCGGGGGAGGATGGGCCCTCGAGCAGGGGCGTGATGACCGCCCCGATGGGTCCCGAGTAGGGCGAGCCGTAGGCCTGGCCGCCCACCGAGCGCCACATGGGGCACGAATACAGGCACGCCCCGCACCGGATGCACGAGAGCGCCTCCTCGAACTCCGTGCCGCGAAGCGCTCCGCGCCCGCCGTCGATGATGACCAGGTGGAACTCCTCGGGGCCGTCGCTCTCGCCCTCGCGGCGCGGCCCGGTGATGAGGTTCACGTAGTTGGCGGCGTCCTGCCCGATGGCCGCCATGGGCAGCACCTGCAGGATGTGCGCGGCCTCGTCCCAGTCGGCCACCACGCGCTCCATGCCCATCACGGCCACGTGGATGCGCGGCTGCGATGTGACCAGCCGGGCGTTGCCCTCGTTCTCCACCACGCACACGGTGCCCGTGGAGGCCACGCCGAGGTTCACGCCCGACACGCCGATGCCGGCCTCGGCGAACTTCTCGCGCAGGCGCACGCGCGCATGCGCCACCAGCCCCTCGCGGTCATCGGGCACCTCATCGGTGCCGGCCTCCTCGCGGAAGAGCGCGGCCACCTGCTCGCGGTTGAGGTGCACGGCCGGGGCGATGATGTGGCTGGGGTGCTCGTTCGCCAGCTGCAGGATCCACTCGCCGAGGTCGGTCTCCACCACCTCGATGCCGGCGTCCTGCAGCGCCTCGTTGAGCTTGATCTCCTCGGTGGCCATCGACTTGCTCTTGGCCACCACCTTCACGCCGCGCGCCCGGGCCAGGCCGGTGATGTAGCGGCAGGCCTCGGCGCCGTCGGCCGCGCGCACCACCGTGCCACCGGCCTCGCGCACGTTTGCCTGCATCTCGGCGAGCAGCGCGGGAAGGTTGCGGATGTTCGACCGGCGTATCTCACGGGCGCGCTCGCGCATGTCGTCGAGCCCGTAGCCCTCGCGCATGGCATCCCGGCTCTCGCCCCAGCTGGTGGCCGCGGTGTCGAGGTTGCCGCGAAGCGTGCGGTCGCGCAGGGCATCGACCGTGCGCTCGCGCAGCGTGCCCTGCACGTCGAGGTAGGCCACGCCGCCGTCGGCCCGGCGCCTGCGGGTGCTCATCGGTCGAGCACCTCCGCCACGTGGCGCGCGCGAAGGGGGATTCCCTCGCGATGGGCCACGCCCACGATGTGCATGAGGCACCCCAGGTCGCACGACACCACCTCACGCGCACCGCTCTCGACGGCCGCGCGCGCCTTCTCCTCGCCCAGGCGCCCGGAGAGCTCGGGGAAGTTGATCGAGAACACGCCGCCGAACCCGCAGCAGCGGTCGGTGTGCTGCATCTCGCGCACCTCGCACCCGCCCTTGGCCAGCGCCTCGCGCGGGCTCCGGCTCTCGTCAAGTACCCGCAGCATGTGGCATGAGTCGTGAAGGGTCACGGGGCCGGGCGCGCCGGGGCCGGGGTCGAGATCGTGCTTCGCCAGGAACTGCGTGAGCTCGATGGTGCGCCGCGCCAGGTCGATGGCGGCCTCCTCCTCGGGCTGCCCCCTGAACATCTCGGGGTAGGCGTGCACCACCATGCCGGCGCACGATCCCGACGGCACCACGACCTCCTCGGGCCCGGAGAACACCTTGATCGTGTGGCGGGCCACAGCGCGCGCCTGGTCCGGGTGCCCGGCGGTCCACGCGGGCTGCGAGCAGCAGGTCTGCGCACGGGGAACCTTCACCGTCACGCCGCAGCGCTCGAGCACCCGCTTCGATGCCTTCCACACCGACGGTGCGACGGCGTCGGACAGGCAGGTGCGCATGAGCATCACTCGCATGCACGCAGTGTAGGGCCGCCTGCCCCAGATCACCGGTACAGCCCGCGCGTGGCCGTGCCCGCACGGACGACGGGCGCCCCGTTGCCGGGGCGCCCGCGTCACATCGCTAGGCGGGCTGCACGCCCATCTGCTTCAGCCACCTGGCGTGCGAACCCAGCGCACTCCAGAACGTGACGTTCGCGTTGTAGCGGAAGCCGTGCTCCTCGCAGAGCTGCTCCACCACCGGCGAGATGCGCCGGTAGTGCACGTGGCACACGCTGGGCAGCAGGTGGTGCTCCACCTGGAAGTTCAGCCCGCCGAGGTACCAGTTGAGCAGTCGGCTCGATCGCGCGAAGTCGACGGTGTGCTCCACCTGGTGGCGTGCCCACTCGCGCGGGCCATCCTCCTCGGCCTCGGCCATGAGCTTGGCCTCGCTGGTGAAGTCGGCCTCCTCCACGCAGTGCGCCAGCTGGAACACCACGGCCAGGATGATGCCGAGGATCCACAGCGTCGCCAGCGCGCCCACGAGCACTCCCCACCAGGGCTGGAAGAACATCGGCAGCACGAGGAAGAGCCCGAAGAAGATCACCTTGGTGATGATGAGCTGCCACAGGGTGCCGCCCCGCGGGCGCTGCAGCGGCACGTGCGCGTTGGGCCCGCGCAGCAGCATCGAGAAGTCGCCCATGAGCGCTTGCCGCGGTGCGTAGAACCCGTAGAGCATGAACATGTAGATGTGCTGGAAGCGGTGCCACGGGCTCCACGGCTGGTCGGGCGCGAAGCGCGCCAGCGGCAGCTGCTCGATGTCGCCGTCCTTGTCCACCACGTTGGTGTAGGTGTGGTGGGCGTGGTTGTGGCGCTCACGCCAGAGGTACGACGACGTGCCCATCAGGGTGTCGAGCGAGAGCCCCAGGAATCGCCAGCGCCGGCCCAGGGCGCCGTGGTTGGCGTCGTGCTGGATCGAGAAGGCCACCCCGCCAAGCGCGAACGCCAGAGAGATGCAGCCCAGGCCCGCCTGCCACCAGCTGCCCGCGAAGAAGACCAGGTAGGCATATGACGCCGCTGTCCACAGCAGCATGAACGCCGCCTTCGAGAAAAAGCGCACCTTGCCCATGCGTCGCGTACGGGCGTCGAGGATGCTGTTCACCGCTGCCCGCAGGTCAGACTGGAACGATCCGCCTCCGCGCAAAAGACGCGGGGCAACCGCCGTCGTGCTCACTGCTATTCACTCCCGACTGGCGAGCGGGTCGCTCTGAAGAGCGATTGGTCGCTCAAGCCATGGTGGCACCGTAGCGCCCCCCGCAGGCGCAGTGTCGTACCGGGTGTTAGGAGTAGGTGCAGTCTTTCCCTCGTAAGGGTGCGTGCTCCGGCCAGTGATACCCTCACACGTAGCAGGAACCTTCAACGGGCCCGAACCAGTTTCGACGGGGCGGAGAAGGATTGGCAAGCGAGCCGCGGACCCTGAGGACCGCGTTACCAACAGGGAACCAAACGTAGCTGCGGACACCCGTCAGCTCGCTCTCGCCGCCTAGTAAGCGGGTCTGAGAGTCGTCGGCCCACCCTTCGGACCATGAGGGGGATCACCGGCGTCGCATAGTGGTCCTGGCCCCGAGGCAGGGTTCCTCGGCCAAGGGGCGAGATTGCAGGAGGGGCTGGGGGAGAGGTGATTTGCCGGAGATGGCGCCCTCCCCGAGAAATTCATCACCGGCTGCGCTCGGAGAAACCCATCTGGAAACGC
>JAFMJQ010000136.1 GCA_017853415.1 Thermoleophilia bacterium
GAAGAGGTCGCGCACGCGGCTGGCGCCGACGCCCACGAACATCTCGACGAAGTCCGAACCCGAGATCGAGAAGAACGGCACACCGGCCTCGCCCGCCACGGCGCGCGCGAGCAGGGTCTTGCCGGTGCCGGGAGGCCCGTAGAGCAGCACGCCCTTGGGAATGCGTGCGCCCAGCGCCTGGAAGCGCTTCGGGTTCTCGAGGAACTCCTTGATCTCCTCGAGCTCCTCGACGGCCTCGTCAGCGCCCGCGACGTCGCGGAAGGTGATCTTGGGCTGGTCCACCGACATGCGCTTCGCGCGGCTCTTGCCGAAGCTCATCACCTTCGATCCGCCGCCCTGCATCTGGTTCATCAGGAAGATCCAGAAGACGAAGAAGAGGAGGAACGGCGCGAGGGTGATGAGGAAGCCCCACCAGGCCGATCCGCCGCGGCCCTCGACCACGAACGGCACGTCGGCCTTGTCGATGCTGTCGGTGACCTGCGCCCCGTAGTTGTCGGGGAAGCCCGTGACGTAGGTCTTGCCGTCCTTGAGCGTGACCTCCAGCTCCTGGTTCTTCGTCTGCATGGTCACGCGCGAGACCTTGCCCTCGGTCAGGTCCTTCTGGAACCCGGTGAAGGTGGGCTGCTCGGCCGGCTGCGACGACGACGTGACCAGCCGCTGCGCCACGAAGGCCAGCAGGATCACGATCAGGATGGGAAATGCAGCGCTCTTGAAGAAGCGGCTCAGCGGTGTTCTCCCGCTCGGTTACAGGAGGCGAGGGTAGCAGCGTGCGGGCCGATCACGATGCCCGACGTGCGCCTACGACAGCACGCTGATGTAGGGCAGCTCGCGGTAGCGCTCGCCGGCGTCCAGCCCGTAGCCCACCACGAACACATCGGGCAGCCGGAAGCCCACGTAGCGGGTGTTGAGGTCGAGCCGATCGGCCGCGGGCTTGCTGAGCAGCGCGCAGGCCTCGAGCGACGCCGGCTCCCTGGCCGCGAGGTTCCTCATGAGGTACCGCAGCGTGCGCCCGGAGTCGATGACGTCCTCCACCAGCAGCACGTCGCGCCCCTCCACCGCCACGTCGAGGTCCTTGGTGATGCGCACCACGCCCGACGACTGCGTGGCCGACCCATACGACGACACGGCCATGAAGTCGATCTCACAGGGGATGCTGAGCTCGCGCACGAGGTCGGCCGTGAAGAACACCGCGCCCTTGAGGATGCCGATCACCAGCAGGTCGCGGCCGGCGTAGTCGGCGGAGATCTCGGCGGCCATCTCGCTCACGCGCGCCGTGAGCTGGTCACGCGACACCAGCACGTCGCCGGGCTCGCGGGTGCTCACGACGCCACCGCCACCAAGTTGACCGCGGGCTCGCCCGGGTTGGCCAGCACGTCTGCCGACGCCCGGTGGCCCGCCACCCACAGCACGCGCCCGCCCTCGGCAACCACCGGCACGGCCGGACGGTGACGCGCCGGCACGCCGGCCGCCTGCAGCAGCCTGCCCACCGCCTGGTGGCCGCCGCCCGCGAGGGCGATGCGGTCGCCAGGGCGTGGCGACCTCACCACCAGCGCGCCCGTGGTGCGCACCCACGCGCTGCCCGGGGTGCTGCGATCGGCCAGGCCTGCGCGGGCGCGAACCTCGACGCCCGGGAGGCTCAGCACGCCGGGCACGGGGAGGTGCTCCTCGGGGATCGCCGACGGCAACGCACCCGCGGCCTCGGCCACGAGCACACCGCGATCCACCGACACCATGCCGCCGGGAACCTCGCTGGCCCCCGACCCGGCCGCCGCGCGCGCCAGCACCACGTCCACCGCCGCCGACTCCCCCGCGGCGGCGGGGAGACCGGAATCCGACAGCAGGCGGCGGGCGAGCATGCGCGCGATGCCCACGGGCTCGGCGCACAGGCCCGCGGCATCGAGGCCGCCGTCCGCGTGCAGCCGCCGCCACGCGGAGTCGACGGCGGCATCCACCACGGCCGCCTCATCGGCGAGCAGGTCGGCCAGGCGCACCAGGTTGCGCTGGGCCGACGGATGCACGGCCTCGAGCGCGGGCACCAGGCCGTGGCGCACCCGCGCGCGGGCGGTGGCCGGGTTCCCGTTGCCCGGGTCGTCGACGAACGACACCCCGCGGGCCACGCACCACGCGCGCGCCTCGTCGCGGGTGAGGCCGAGGAGCGGCCGCACCAGGCGGTCGCGGCGGGGCGCGATGCCCAGGGCGCCCGTGCGCCCGGTGCCGCGCACGGCCCTGAAGAGGATCGTCTCGGCGCTGTCGGTGAGCGTGTGTCCGGTGGCGATGAGGTCGAGGCCCTCGCGCTCGCGCACGCGCTCGGCCGCGGCGAGGCGCGCGTCACGTGCACGCTCGAGCGCCGCGGGCCCCGGTGCCAGGCCCAGGGCCTCCACGTGGGCGGCCAGCCCCAGCGCCCCCGCCGCGGTGGCCACCGATCGGGCCTCGGCCGCCGCCTCGGGGCGCAGGCCGTGGTCCACCGAGAGCACGTGCAGCGGGCCGTCGTGCACGGCGGCCACCACATGCATGAGGCACATCGAGTCGGCACCTCCCGACACCAGCAGCAGCACGCCCGCGCCGTCGGGCAGCAGGCCATGCCGGTCGCAGTAGGTGCGCACGCGCTGCGCCAGGTCGTCGGCGCCGCCCGTCACGACCCCTCCTCGATCGCCGAGGCCAGGTTCGTGAGGTCGGCCTCGGTAACCGGGCCCGCCCACGTGCTGGCAAGGCGCCCCTCGCGGTCGAGCAGCAGGGTCGTGGGCAGGCCGGTCACGCCGTACTCATCGCCCACGCGGTCGTCGGAGTCCACGCCCAGCGGGAACCTCACGCCCACCTCGCGGGCGAAGTCCCGGGCGGCGTCGGGAGCGTCGTCGATGGCCACGCCCACCACGCGCACCCCGGGGTTGGCGGTGGCGAAGCGCTGCACCGCCGGCATCTCCTCCTTGCACGGGCCGCACCACGACGCCCAGAGGTTCACCACGGTGGGCCGCGCCCCGGGTCGACCGATGGTGATCTCGCCCGGGGCGCCCAGCCGTGGCACCGACACCGGCACTGCCGCGGGGCGATCGGCGGCGGGGGTCACCTGGGGCGTGCCGCCGCCCGCGGTGGTCGACCCGCAGCCGGCCACGAGCATGGCGGCGGCCGCGGCGGCCGGCGCGAGAACGAGGGTGGTGGTTCGCCCGGACCTCACGACGTCGAGCCTAGCCGGGCGGGGCGGCGAGGGGTGCCCTAGCGTGGGCCGCATGTCGTCTCCCGAGATGACCTCGGCGATCCTCGC
>JAFMJQ010000137.1 GCA_017853415.1 Thermoleophilia bacterium
TGGTGGGGCTCATGCCCCTCGATGACGCGGCCCGTCGCGCGGTGCCGGGCCTGCATCCCGACCGCGCGAACGTGATCGTGGCGGGGCTGGCGATCCTCTGCGGGTCGCTCGATGCCCTCGGCGCCGACACCGTGCTGGTGTCCGAACGCGACATCCTCGACGGCATCGCCATGGAGGCCGCGCGCTCGGGCGCGATGCCGGCCGCATAGACTCCCCGCCATGGGCACGGACCCGACATCCGACGTCGCCGGCCAGGAGGATGCCGTCCACGCGGTGGACGGCCTCGCGGATGCCCTCGCGCGCACGGAGGACCCTGCGGACGATCGCCGCATGATCTTCTCGAAGGGCGAGAACACGCGACACATCCGCTTCGAGCAGGTGCTCGACCGGTGGCCGGTGCTCGCGGAGGACTGGGCGCGTCGCATCGAGGACACGCGCATCGCGGCCGTCGATCGCACGCCCGGCGCTGCGACCTTCGGTCGCTGAGGACGTGTCCGTGACCGCGTGCCGGAGTGGCGGAACTGGTAGACGCGGGGGACTTAAAATCCCCGGTCCCTCGGGGCGTGCGGGTTCGAATCCCGCCTCCGGCTCATGCATCTCCCACCAGGCGGACCCGCGGGGGGCCCGCCTGGTGGGGATGTGGATCGGCTATCCGGCGACCGAGCGCTTGAGCTGGGCGCCCGCCTGGAAGCGGGGCACCTTGCGCGCCGGGATCTGGATCTTCCGGCCCGGGTTGCGGGGGTCAACACCCTCGCGGGCGGCGCGGTGCGACACCGAGAACTTGCCGAAGCCGGAGAACTGCACCTCGTCTCCGGCCTTGAGGGCGAGCTCGATCTCGTCCAGGACGGCCTGCACTGCACGGGTTGCCTGGTCGTTGGTGAGGTCGGCTGCACGCGCGACGCGCTTGACGAAGTCGGCCTTGGTCATGGGTCTCCTCGCTTCGGTGACCTCCGGACGGAGGCTGCAGCGATCGCTGCGAAGTGGGAATGACGCTACCAAGGCATCCGGACGCACCCTGTCGACGCGGTGCGAAAAATGGCTTAGCGCAGGGGTTTTTGCATGATTGGGCGCTCATCCAGGCCCCGTGTCGACGTCGAGATGCCGGGCCCCGGCCTCGCGGCGGTGCGCGTGTCGCCCGGGCGTGGAACCGGCCGTCCGCCCGAGGCGGACAGGCTCGACCTGGCGCTCGGGCTGCTCGCGTGGGGCGTGCACCGCACGCACGAGGGCGAGGTGCGTCCCCTGGCCGATCGCATCCGCGCCCTGGCATCGGCCGTGGCCGCCAGTGATGACGGCCGCGTGCCGGAGGGCACGGTGAAGATCTCCACGCGCACCCAGGGCGTGGTGCCCGTGGAGCTCGTGGCGTGGTCCGGCGAGCGCTCCCTGGCCAGGGTGACGGCCGAGATCGCGCACTCGGCCGTGGGCCCCGTGCCGCTCATCAAGGGGTCGCCGTCGGCGGGAATGCTCGTGCTCGCCGGCCTGTGCGCCGTGATGGACGAGTCGGAGCTCTCCGGCGCCGAGGGGCGCCTGGCCCTGGCGCTCGCGCTCGAGGGCCTCATCACCTGGTACGGCGAATCGCACCGCATGACCCCCGCCCGCGACGCCGTGCGGGCCGCACGCGCGCATGCCGCCGACCGCCTGCGGTCGGCCGGGCACGAGCTGCCGCCGTGCCTGGGGGATGGCCCCGGCTAGTCCTCCTGGTGCGGGTTCGCCACGGCGAGCTCGGAGATCTCGGCGACGATCTCCTCGTTGGCCAGCGTGGTGACATCGCCCAGCTTGCGGTGCTCGGAGACGTCGCGCAGCAGCCGTCGCATGATCTTCCCGGACCGCGTCTTGGGCAGGTCGGGCGTGAGCACGATCGAGGCCGGCTTCGCGATGGGGCCGATCTGCGTGGCCACGTGGTCGCGCAGCTGCGCGATGAGGGCGTCATCGCCCGGCACGCCGTCGCGCAGCGTGACGAACGCCGCGATGGCCTCGCCCGTGATGTCGTCCGCCCGTCCCACCACGGCCGCTTCGGCCACGGCGGGGTGGTCCACCAGGGCGCTCTCCACCTCGATGGTCGAGAGCCGGTGCCCCGACACGTTCATGACGTCGTCGATGCGCCCGAGCAGCCAGAAGTCGCCGTCGTCGTCGATGCGGCAGCCATCGCCCGCGAGGTACAGCCCGGGGAAGCGGGCCCAGTAGGTGTCGATATAGCGCTGGTCATCCCCGAGGATCGTCCGCAGCATCGACGGCCACGGGCGATCGATCACCAGGTATCCGCCCTGCCCCTGCGGCACGTCCTGGCCGTCGTCTCCCACCACGCGCGCAGAGATGCCGGGCATGGGGCGCGAGGCCGACCCCGGCTTGAGCGTGGTGATGGCCGGCAGGGGGCTGATCATGATGCTGCCGGTCTCGGTCTGCCACCAGGTGTCCACCACCGGCGTGCGGCCGCCGCCGATGTGGTCGCGGTACCACTCCCAGGCCTCGGGGTTGATCGGCTCGCCCACGCTGCCGAGCACGCGCAGGCGCGAGAGGTCGTGCACCTGCGGGTAGCTGTCGCCCCACTTCATGTACGTGCGGATCGCCGTGGGGGCGGTGTAGAGGATCGATACCCGATAGCGCTCGGCGATCTCCCATATGCGGTTGTGCGAGGGGAACGCCGGTGCACCCTCGTACATCACGCTGGTCGCCCCGTTGGCGAGCGGGCCGTACACGATGTAGGTGTGCCCCGTGACCCACCCGATGTCGGCGGCGCACCAGTAGATGTCGTCGTCGCGCAGGTCGAACACCATGCGGTGCGTCGATGCGGCCCCGGTGAGGTAGCCGCCCGTGGTGTGCACGATTCCCTTGGGCTTGCCGGTGGTGCCCGAGGTGTAGAGGGCGAACAGCATCTGCTCGGCGTCCATCGGCTCGGCCGGGCAGTGGGGATCGGCGGCGTCCTCGATCTCCCCGAACCACAGGTCGCGGCCCTCGGTCCACTGCACCGGCTCGCCGCTGCGGCGCGCCACCACGCAGTGCCGCACCGCGGGCACCTGGGCGAGTGCCTGGTCGGAGTTCGCCTTGAGCGGCACGTGCTTCCCGGCACGGTACGAGTGATCCTGGGTGATGAGCACCGTCGCGCCGAAGTCCTCCATGCGGTCACGCAGCGCCTCGGCCGAGAACCCGCCGAACACCACGGTGTGCGCGGCGCCCAGGCGCGCGCACGCGAGCATCGCGATGGGGAGCTCGAGGATCATCCCCATGTAGATCGCCACGCGGCCGCCGCGCTCAACGCCGA
>JAFMJQ010000045.1 GCA_017853415.1 Thermoleophilia bacterium
CGGATCCCGTCCAGGCCTCCGAGCGCTCGATGATCTTGTCGAGTTCGCCGCGGTCGAGCCACACGCCCCGGCACTCCGGGCAGTAGTCGATCTCGATTCCCTCGCGCTGCGTCATGTGCAGCGTTTCCTGACACGTCGGACATTTCATGGGCGAAGTGTGACCCCGCCAACACGCCCCGTGCGGGGAACGGTCGATTCGCTAACCGGTCCTTAAGGATCCCGGGGCCGCCGGGGGCGCGGGGCGGGCGGTATATAGTTGGCGTGCAAACCCCCTACGAACGGATTCCCGCAATGCGCAAGATCCTCATCGCCGGGCTGGCGTCGGCGGTGCTCGTCACCCCGACGGTCGCCATGGCAAACCACGCCCCGTCGAAGGCCGAGCAGGCCAAGATCGAGGCGGTCATCAAGGCCCACTTCAAGAAGAAGTTCAAGGGCGAGCCCAAGGGCCTGAAGGTGAAGCTCTCGCACGTGGACGCCACGTACGGCGGCTTCGGGTGGTCGAAGTTCATCCCGCAGGCAGAGTCAAACGGCGGCATTGCAGGGTTTTACCCCGACGCCTCAGCGATCCCGCCCATCGGCATGGGCTACATCCAGAAGTACGCGGGCAAGTGGCGCGTGGTGGGCCACAAGTTCGCGAAGAAGGGCATCAGGACCGGCTGCAGCAAGGTGCCCGCCGCCGTGCGCGAGGAGCTCGCGAAGGGCCTCAAGGTAAAGAGCTGCTGACCCGGGGTCAGCCCCGGCTGACCTCCACCCGCTGCACCAGCAGCGAGGCACGATCGAGGGAGTCCTCCTCGCCCGCCATCACCGCGTCGCGCACGCGGGCGGGCGGGGAGGCCGCCCCGTCGTACACCACGACGATGCTCTCGTCGCCGGCAACCAGGTAGGTGCCCTCGCCGAACGGCGTGTAGCGCGTGGCGCCGATGCCGATGAGCGCCTGCTCGGGGCACCCCGCCTGGGCCAGGTAGTCGCCCACGGGCTCGAGCGGCGTGTCGGGGGCGCCCTGCTGCAGGCGCAGGCGGTCGATCATCCAGTCGATGAGCGTGGCGCCGGCATAGGAGTACCCGGCGGCGGGGCTGTCCACTCCGTACTCGTGCACCTCGCCCCCGCGGCGCATGAACGACGCGATGCGAAGGCCCGCGAGGCCTCCGTCGGGGTCGATGTCGCGCACGGCGAACCCGCGGGCCGCCACGCCCTTCGACGCCGGGCCCCAGTTCTTCTTGTCGCTGATCTTGCGCGCGCCCTCGCGCCGGATGCTGCAGTCGTTCCAGGCGGCCACGGCCTCGGGCTGGATCGACACCACGAGCCCGGCGTCGTCGTAGCCCAGGCGGGCGACGAGTCCCACCTCGGGCTCGATCTGCAGGTCCACGCCCGGCTGGTCGGGCAGCACCAGCACGTCGTGGGTCACCGGGAACACGCCCAGCTGCCCGGCGCGGCCCGGCACGTACCAGGGGAACATGCCCTTGGGTGCCTCGGCGGCCGTGGGCACCACGTTGGCGAAGTCGGCGGCCTCCCCCGCCTGCTCGAGGTGACCGGCGAAGTTGCCGGCCACCCCGAGCCCCGCGGCGGAATGCAGCGCGCCGAGCGCGACGTCGATCACTAGCTGGCGGTGACCGTGAAGGTCTTCAGCACCGACCGGAACGCCTGGGTCTGGGCGCTGATCTGCAGCGACACCTTCACCGGGCCCTGCACGGTGTCGTTGAGGGCGAACTTCACCGTGCCCGACTTCACTCCGCTGCCCTTCACCGAGACCTTGACGTCCTCGCAGCCCACGGCGCCGAGGCATGCCTCCACCTCCACGGGCTGGCTGAACCCCTGGTTGCCGGTGGCGGTGACCGGGATCTTCACCTGCACCACGCTGCCGCCGGTGGTGAGGGTGGCCGTGGGCGTGCCGATCTTCATGGGCAGCAGCTGCGACGGCGGGACGTTGAGCATTGACGCTGCGCCGGCGAAGGCGGCGGCGGGAACCACGGCCAGGACGCCTGCGGCAGCCAGGGCGATGATGGGCTTCTTCATGTGATGGACCTCCGGTGGGGTCACGAGGGACAATGCCGTTGAGCGTACGCCGAGGGCCCACGGCGGCCGTCGTGAGGGCGCCCGGGACATAAGACCCTTTCCCGGCCCGCGCCGCCATGATGCGGCATGCGGGCAGGCATGCGGCATCCGCGTCCTGCTTACAATGCCCGGTCCCCTGACGTCCACATCAAAGGGAAGGTTCATGTCGGCATTCGACGCCGAGGTCCAGAAGACCAAGGAGTACATGGAGTCCCCGCGCTTCGCGGAGATCACGCGCATCTACTCCCCGCGCATGGTGGCCGAGCAGAAGGGCACCATCGCGCAGGACTACACCGTGGCCCGCGAGGCCGCCGAGGGCTTCTACGCCCGGCTGCGCGAGCTCTACAGCGAGGGCAAGTCGATCACCACCTACGGGCCGTACTCGCCCGGGCAGGCGGTAGCCCAGAAGCGCGCCGGCATCGAGGGCATCTACCTGGGTGGCTGGGCCACCAGCGCCAAGGGCTCGATCAACGAGGACCCGGGGCCCGACCTGGCGTCGTACCCGCTCTCGCAGGTGCCCGATGAGGCCGCCGCCATCGTGCGCGCCCTCCTCACGGCCGACAAGAACCAGACCTACATGCGCGCCCACATGAGCGAGGCCGAGCGCGCGTCCACCCCCGAGGTGGACTTCCGCCCGTTCATCATCGCCGACGCCGACACCGGCCACGGCGGCGATGCCCACGTGCGCAACCTCGTGCGTCGCTTCGTGGAGGTCGGCGTTCCCGGCTACCACATCGAGGACCAGAAGCCCGGCGCCAAGAAGTGCGGCCACCAGGGCGGCAAGGTGCTGGTGCCCAGCGACGAGCAGATCAAGCGCGCGTCGTCCGCCCGCTTCCAGCTCGACATCATGGAAGTGCCCGGCATCATCGTGTGCCGCACCGACGCCGAGGCGGCCAACCTGCTGGACGGCTGCGGCGACGAGCGCGACCAGCCGTTCATCCTGGGCGTCAACGGCACGGCCGTGCCCGCCTATCGCGCCGCGTTCCTGGGCGTGATCAAGCAGCTGCACGAGGCCGGAATCTCCGAGCTCAACGGACACCTGCTCTACGCGGTGTCCGCCGAGGAGCAGGCCGAGGCCGACGCCTGGCTCGCCGGCTCGGGCGTGGCCGCCAAGGTGGCCGACATCGCCAAGGCCCACCTGGCCGACCCGGACGCCCTGCCCGAGGTCACCCTCGACACCGCGGCCGACGCCTTCCTGGCCGAGTGGGAGGCCGGCGCCAAGCTGTCCACCCTCGCCGAGGCCGTGGCCGACGCCATCCGCTTCCGCACCGACGAGGGCGTGGACGTCGGCATGACCGTCGACGAGTGGAATGAGTTCTCGCACCGCGCCGGCTGGTACGAGATTCGCCAGAAGGCCCGCGAGATGGGCATCGAGGTCGACTGGAGCGCCGACCGGGCCAAGACCCCGGAGGGCTACTTCCAGATCCGCGGCGGCATCCCGTACGCGGTGGCCAAGTCGCTGGCCGTGGCGCCGTTCGCCGACATCCTCTGGATGGAGACCAAGACGGCCGACCTGGCGGACGCCAAGGAGTTCGCCGACGCCATCCACGCCGTGTACCCCAACCAGATGCTGGCGTACAACCTGTCGCCGTCGTTCAACTGGGACACCACGGGGATGAACGACGACGAGATGCGCGCCTTCCCGGCGGAGATCGGGAAGATGGGCTTCGTCTTCAACTTCATCACCTACGGCGGGCACCAGATCGACGGCCTCGCCGCCGAGGAGTTCTCGCACTCCCTCAAGGAGGACGGCATGCTGGCGCTGGCGCGCCTGCAGCGCCGGTTCCGCCTGCTGGAGTCGCCGTACCGCACCCCGCAGACCCTGGTGGGCGGCCCGCGCGGCGACGCCGCCCTGGCCGCGATCACCGGCCAGACGGCCACCACCAAGGCCATGGGCGCGGGCAGCACGCAGCACCAGCACCTGGTGCAGACGGAGGTCCCGCCGAAGGTGCTGGCCGAGTGGATCGGCCCGTGGAAGGAGCACAACGGCATCAGCGACGACCTCCAGGTGTCGCTCAAGCCGCACAGCCCCGGCTCGGAGATCCTCGAGCTCTCCATCACCAACGGGGCCGGCGAGAAGGCCGCGAACATCGTCTTCAACGTCATGGAGGACCGTGCGGGCCGCGTGTTCCTGTCGGTGCGTGACCAGAACACGTTCGACCTGAACCTGCGCCGCAAGCGCCTCATGACGCTGATGCACCTGTTCCTGATCCACCGCTACAAGGCGGCGTCGATCCACTACCTCACGCCCACCGAGGACAACCGCAACGCGGCCGATGCCATGGTGCGTCGCGGCATCTTCGCGTCGTCGCACGACGAGGTTGGCGACATCATCGTGGCCGAGATCAACGCCGACACGGTGGCCGAGATGGTCAAGCCCGACTCGACCGGCCGCCAGGCCCTCATCGAGGGTGGCGGCAGCAAGTAGCGCCGGCTCCCAATCGGCAGTGCCCGCGGCCCCGCTCCGGTGAATCCGGGGCGGGGCCGCTACGTTTCCCGGCATGAGCGATGCCCGCCACCCCACGCCCGCAGAGCGCCGCGCCGCGGGAAGGGCCCTGCGCAAGGTCACCCCGCGCTCATCGCTCGCGGGCTTCCAGCCGCCCGCCCGCAGGTTCGATCCGCTCAAGGTGCTGGCCGCGCAGGACCGCGTGCGCATCGCCGAGCTGGTGCCCATCCGGTACGGGCGCATGTCGGTATCGCCCTTCACCTTCCTGCGCGGGTCGGCCGCCGTGATGGCCCGCGACATCGCGGGCCAGCCCACCACCGGCATCCGCGTGCAGTGCTGCGGCGACTGCCACCTGCTCAACTTCGGCGCCTACGCCACGCCCGAGCGCAACCTGGTGTTCGACGTCAACGACTTCGATGAGACCCTCGAGGCGCCGTTCGAATGGGACACCAAGCGCCTGGCGGCGAGCATCCACGTGGCGGCCCTCGACAATGGCTTCTCCGCAGCGGACGCCCGCACAGCGGTGCTGGCGTCCATGCGCAGCTACCGCGAGCGCATGGACGCCCTCTCGCGCCTGACCGACCTGGAGGTCTGGTACTCGCGGGTGGATGTGTCCACCATCGAGGCGCTCATCGCCGACCCGAAGAGGCGCAAGGTGTTCGAGGCCGGGGTGAGCAAGGCCGAGAAGCGCGGCAACCTGCAGGCGCTCGGCAAGCTCGGAATCGTGAGCAAGGGCGGTCACCTGCGCATCAAGGACCAGCCGCCCCTGGTGAGGCACGTCGCCCTCGAGCAGGACGTCGAGCAGGTGGTGGCCACCGTCAGCGCCCGCTACCGCGCGACCCTCTCCGACGACCGCGCCCGCCTCTTCGACCGCTACACCTTCGCCGACACCGCGCGCAAGGTGGTGGGGGTGGGATCGGTCGGCATGGATGCCCGAATCGCCCTCCTCGTGGGGCGCGACGACGCCGACCCGCTCTTCCTGCAGATGAAGGAGGCCCGCGCGTCGGTGCTCGCCCCCTATGCCGGTGCGAGCCCGTACCGCCATCACGGGCAGCGGGTGGTGGAGGGCCAGCGCCTCATGCAGGCGGCGAGCGACATCTTCCTGGGCTGGTACTCGGGCGTGAACCGCCGTCACTACTACGTGCGCCAGCTGCGCGACATGAAGGCCTCTGCGGATGTGGCCTCGATGACGTCCGAGGTGCTCTCGGGATACGCCGCCCTGTGCGGCGGCACGCTGGCCCGCGCGCACGCGCGATCGGGTGACGCCTGTGCGATCGCCGGGTACCTGGGCACGGGCACGCAGTTCGACGATGCCATGGCCGACTTCGCGCGCGACTACGCGGTGCAGACCACCGCCGACCACGCGGCGCTGGACCAGGCCATCGAGGACCAGCGCATCACGGCCGTGCTCGGCGTCTAGGGCCGGGCCGCGCACGCCATGGCACCGCGCCCCACCACTCCGGCGCGCGAGCGCCGGCCGAGATCACGCAGGGGGCGCGGCCGCGCGGTGGCGGAGATCCTCGCCGAGGAGCGCCCGGTGGTTCCGGTGCCGCTCGACCACCGCAACGAGTTCGAGCTCCTGGCCGCCACGATCCTCTCGGCCCAGTGCACCGACAAGATGGTCAACACGGTCACGCCCGCACTGTTCGCGCGCTACCCCACCCCCGTCGACCTCGCGGCGGCCGACATCGCCGACGTCGAGGAGATCATCCGCCCCACGGGCTTCTTCCACTCCAAGGCGAAGTCGCTCATCGGCATGGCCACCGCCATCGAGGAACGCTTCGGCGGCGAGATGCCCACCACCATGGACGACCTGGTGACCCTCCCGGGAGTGGGGCGCAAGACCGCCAGCGTGCTGCTGGGCCACTGGTTCGACGAGCCCGCGATCGCCGTGGACACCCACGTGCTGCGCCTGGCCCGGCGCCTGGGGCTCACGGAGTCGGACGACCCCGTGCGGGTGGAGGCCGACCTCAAGGAGGTGTGGCCGCGCGACATGTGGGCCGACACCGGGCTCAGGCTCATCATGCACGGGCGCGAGGTGTGCCCGGCACGCCGCCCGAGGTGCGGGGAGTGCGCCCTGTGGAACGCCTGCGTGAGCCGCGGGGCGTTCTAGCCGGCCCGGCCTAGATGCCCTGCGGTGGGGGTGGGTCCTGGCGCTCGCGCAGGAACCGCTCGAGCTCGGCCACGAGCTCGTCGCCGGACGGCAGGTCGCCCTCCTCGAACTCCACGGGCGCCTCTTCATCGGCCGCCTGCTCGAGCTGCTCCACCAGCTGCTGCAGGCGCGGGTCGCCCGCCACCACCTGGTCCACCTGCTCCTCGAACTCCCGTGCGTTGCTGCGCACGTCGGTGGTGTCGATGGGCACGCCGGTCACCGAGCTCACGCCCTCGATCAGCGCCAGCTCGGCCTTGTGGTTCACCACGCCGGCGGCGTAGTGCGAGGTGGGTGCCCACAGCGACACCGCCTCGAGGCCGCGCTCGGCGGCCAGCAGGTGCAGCACGCCCACGATGCCCGTGGGGCCGCGGTAGCCGGGCGGACGCGTGTCCATGCCCTCCACCAGGCCCTCCTGGGTGGTCATCACGGTGAGGCTCACGTCGCGCGTGTGCGGCACATCGGCGAGCAGCGCCCCGAGCGTGATGAAGCGCCGGGCTCCCAGTGCCTCGACGGCATCGAGCAGCAGCCTGCAGAACGTGGGCCAGCGCATGGAGGGCTCGCCCCCCACCACCAGCACCAGGTCGCGGTCGGCGTCGGGGCAGCGCGCCGCCATGATCTCCACCTCGGGCCACGTGAGCTGGGGGTCGGGCCCCGTGAGGTCGATGATCGGCCGGGTCACCTGGAAGTCGTAGAAGTCCTCGGGGTCCACCGAGCCGATGCGGTCGGCATGCCGCTGGGCGGCGATCGTGGCGATGGTGGTGGACGCCGCGCTCGCGGCGTCGTTCCACCCGCGGAACGCGGCCACCACCATGGGGTCGCGAAGCGGCGGGTCGGGCGGGGTGATCGACAGGCTTCCTGGCATGGGCTGCATGGTGACAGGTACCGGGCCGCATGGTCGCGCGTGCGGCACCTCGAGCGGGTAGCGTGGCCCGCGTGAGCCAGCGCGCACCGCATCCCTCGCGCACGCGGGTGTTCGCGCTCGCCACGGCCGCGATCGCCGTGGACACCCTCATGTTCAGCGCGATCGTGCCCGCGCTGCCGGTGTACCAGCAGGAGATGGGCCTCTCCGACACCGCGGTGGCGCTCATCTTCGCGGCGTTCCCGGTCGCGCAGCTCATCGTCGCGCTGTTCCTGCCCCGATGGGTCGACCGCGCCGGGCGGCGCAAGGCGCTGGCCGCCGGAGCCGTGCTGCTGGCCCTCTCGGGCGTGGCATTCGCGTTCACCACCGAGCCGATCACCCTGGCCATCGCGCGCGCGGTGCAGGGCGGTGCCGCGGCCCTCACGTGGACCGGGGCGCTCGCCGCGGTGAGCGACGTCTACCCCACCAACCAACTGGGGTTCCGCCTGGGGCTGGCGGAGACCGCCGGTGGTGGCGTGGGCCTGCTCGGCCCGCTGCTCTCGGGCGTGCTCATCGACGCCGTCGGCGTGCGCGAGACCTTCCTCATCATCTCGGTGGTGCCGCTCATCCTGGCCCTCTGCGTGGGGCTGGTGCCCGAGACCGCCCGGGCCTCGGGCACCGTGCCCTCGGTCGTGGCCGGCCTGCGCAGCGTGGCGCGATCGCGCGGGGCACGCGCAGGGGCCCTCGCGCTGATCCTGCTCGCCATCGTCGAGGCCATGCTCGAGCCCCTGTTGCCGCTCGACCTCTCGGAGCGTCTCGGGCTGTCGTCAAGCGGCATCGGCCTGGTGCTGGCGCTCGGCACCGCCGCGCTCTTCCTGGGGTCCCCGCTCGGCGGCTGGTGGTCCGACCGCTCGGGCCGCAGGCTGCCCCTCGTCGTCGGGGGCATCATCACGGCGATCGCCCTGCCGTTCGTGGCCCTCGGCCCGCCCTGGTGGGTCACGCTGGCCTTCGCCGTGTGCCTGGGCGGGGCCGCCATCCTCGCCGCGCCCGCCGGGCCGCTGTTCACCGAGGCGGTGGACGACATGGGCCACGCCGGGTCGTACGGCCTCAGCGCGGCCGCGATGGTGGTGGTGTACTCGGCCGGCTACACGCTGGGGCCGCTGATCGGCGGCGGGCTGCACCTGGCGCTCTCGTTCCAGGGCGTCACCATCGCCGTCGCGGTGCTCGTGGCGCTGGGCACGGCGTGGCTCGCCGTCATGCTCCCGCGCAGCTGAGGGCACCGAATAACCGGAATGCGCGGTGCGGGACGTTCCGCCCACCCGGGCACGGACCCTCCGGCGAGGCGCTCGCCTAGCATGCCGCCCCGGACTCGACCGGAGGAAGCCTCATCGTGGGATGGACCGTCAGCACAACCCGGCGCGTGCTCGCAGTGGGCCTGGCCGGGGCCGCCATCGCGACGCCCGCGCTCGCGCAGAACAGCTACAACGTGCGCGCGGAGGGCCAGGTGACCAAGGTCACCAAGATCACCCGCACCAGCGCCCAGCTCAACGGCTTCGTGCAGAACCCGTCCGGGCAGAAGTCGCGCCTGGTGTTCACGGTGGGTCGCCGGGTGTACACCACGGCCTGGAGCACCAGCCGCCTGCCCCGCAAGGTGTCGGCCACCGCCATGGGCCTTAAGCGGTCCACCACCTACCGGGTAACCGGCGGCGTGCAGGCCTACGTGCTGTGCAAGGGCACCAGGCGAAAGCCGTGCACGAGGAAGTTCATCGTGAAGACGCGGCCAGCCGGTAGCGTGTCATTCACCACGAAGGCCTAGGAGCGAGCATGGCAACGGTTGACCCCAAGCGCGCGGCGCTTGTGCAGGCGCTCATGGAGCGCGACCTCTACGAGATGCTCGACGTCCCACGGGATGCCGGAGAGCAGGAGATCCTCGCGGCCATCGCCCGTCGCACGGAGTGGGTCGAGGAGACCCCGATGAAGCACCGCGACCGCGAGGCCGAGATGCACTGGCTCGCCTGGGCCGAGCGGGCGCTGGTGAGCGACCCGGAGATCCGTGCCGAGTACGACGCCGCGCTCGACCGCAAGGCGGCCGCGGAGGCCCGCGCCGTGGAGAGCCGCAAGCGCGTGCGCAAGCTCCGCGAGGCCCGCGACATGCTGGCCCGCCGCGAGGCCAGCCGCTCGGTGCCGGCGGAGCAGCCCAAGCCCGCGCGCGCGTCAACCCCCCGCAGGAAGAAGGCCGCCGAGGCGCCGGCGGGTGCCGGGCCGGAGGTCGTGGCCGCCGAGGTGCAGGTGGACGAGGTGGTGGAGGTCACCGAGACGCCCGAGGGCACGATCATCACCGACGTCACCGAGGTGGTCACCGTGGTGGAGACCGACGAGGGCGTGCAGGTGACCGACACCGTGGACGTCACCGAGGCGCTGGTCACCGACGAGGGCGTCGACGTCGTGGAGGTCACCGACACCGTCACGGTCACCGAGACGGTCGACGGAGAGGTCGAGGTGGACGAGGTCGTGGAGGTCTCCGAGACCGTTGCGACCGACCACGGCGCGGTGTTCACGGATGTCACCGAGGTGGTCACCGCGGTGGCAACGCCCGAGGGCGTGGAGGTCACCGACACCGTCGAGGTGGTCGAGGCCGAGGTGGTCGAGGCCGACATCACCCCGGAGGACGGGCAGGCCTAGGAGTCCAGGATGCGGCGTGCGGCCCACTGCCCGGTGGCCGCGACGTCCTCCATGCGCGGGCCGGCGGCCACGGCGTCGCCGGCCACCAGCACGCGGGTGCCCTCGGGGTTCATCACCTGCTGGTCCAGGCGGTCGCGCGCGGTGGAGTAGCGCCAGCGCTTCACCTGGGTCCACGCCGGCGTGGCGGCCGGCTTTCCGAGCACCTTCGCCAGGGCGGGCAGGGCCTCCGCCAGCACGGCGGCGTCGGATGCCTCCATGAGGCGCTCGCTCACGTCCGGGTCGAGCCTCACGACGAACGACGCCACGCCATCGACCGGCGCACGCTCCTTGGCCGTCTCGCTGGTGACATAGGTGATCGGCCCGGTGAGGGGGCGGTGCGCGAACCACTCGGGGGGCTCCACGGCCACGCCCGCGAGCACCATCACCGCGAGGTCGTAGGGCACCGCGCGCAGGTCGGCCGCGCGCACCGCGCCGCGCGGGCTGTGATCGAGCAGGTCGGCGGCCTGCGCACCGGGGGCCGTGACGATCACCCAGTCATACGTGCCGAGCGTGTTGCCCTGGTCCTGGGCCACCTCGAGCATCTCGCCGTCGGCGCGAATGGCGGCCACGCGCGTATCGGTGACCACCTCGAGCCCGTGTGCCAGCGCCTTGGGGAGCCGCGTCATCCCGGATGCCCAGGCGAGCTGCGGCGCGCCCTCGGTCGATCGCCCCGGCACCGGCTGGCCCGGGGCGTCCACCTCCACCAGGTCATCGGTCGCGAGCTCCACCACGTACCCCGCCAGCACGCCGTCGCGCGGCACGTCGAGCACGGGAAGCCCGTGGTCCACCACGGCGCCGCCCTCGGAGCGGCGGGCCGCCATGCGGCCGCCCATCCCGCGGCTCTTCTCGAACACCACCACCTCGTGCCCCGCATCCGAGAGATCCCGCGCGGCCACCAGGCCGGCGATGCCCGCCCCGATGACGGCGATCCTCATCGGGTGGCCGTCACCTCGTCCTGCGCGCGCTCCTCCTCGCGGGCGAAGCGGCAGATGCTGCGCAGCGTGCCCCCGAACACGTACTGGTGGAAGGGCCACATGGCGTACCAGTAGGCGCGGCCCAGCACGCCGACGGGGTCGAACAGGGCGGTCTGGTGGATCATCGAACCGGACGGCACCTCGCGCACCTCGTACTGCAGCCACGCGCGGCCGGGCAGCGCCATCTCGGCCTTCATCCGCAGCAGGTGGCCGGGCTGGACCTCCTCGACGCGCCAGAAGTCGACGGTGTCGCCCACCACCAGCTGCACCGGGTCGCGCCGCCCGCGGCGCGTGCCGGCCCCGCCGAAGGGCAGGTCGATGGCGCCGCGGACGTCCCACATCCAGTCGGCGTGGTACCAGCCGTTGTCGCCGCCGATGCGCTGGATCGGACCGAAGGCCACGTCGGGCGGCACGGGCACGAATGCCGATCGCGCGTCGACCAGGCGGGTGCCCTTGCGCGCCCCGCCCCAGCGCATGCGCGACTGCCCGCGCGACGACACGGCGTCCGACCACTTGGTCTCGGCGAATTCGCGGTCCTCGTTGGCAAGGGCGCGGTCGATCTGCTCGCGCATGCCCATCGGCCGCACCGAGAACATCCGCTGGGCGGTGTCGGTGGTCACGATGGTCTCGGCGCGAAGGCCGTCAACGAGCTCGCGGCCCACGCGGGCGTACACCGGCGTGACCAGCCCGAGCCACAGGCTCGAGAGCCGCGGGGTGAGCACCGGCACGCGGATGAAGAACCGCCGCAGGCCACGGGCGTGGCCGTACTCGATGAGCAGCTGCCCGTACGACACCTGGTCGGTGCCGCCGATCTCCACCACCTCGCTGTGCTCGAGCGGAACCTCCGACGCCTCCACGAGGTAGTCGATGACGTCCTCGACGCCGATGGGCTGCGTGGGGGTGTCCACCCACTTCGGCCACACCATCACGGGCAGGCGGTCGACGAGGGCGCGCACCATCTCGAACGACAGGCTGCCCGACCCGATGATCACCGACGAGCGGAACTCGATGGCCGGCACGGTCCCCGACCTCAGGATGCGCCCGACCTCCTGCCGGCTCTCGAGGTGCTTCGACATGTGGCGTCCGCGCCCGAGCGCCCCCAGGTACACGATGCGGCCCACGCCCGCGCGCTCCGCGGCCGCGAGGAAGTTGCGGGCGGCTTCCCGCTCGGCGCGGTGGTAGTTGCCCGCCGCTCCCATCGAATGCACGAGGAAGTACGCCACCTCCACCCCGGCCATGGCCTCGTCGAGCCCCTCGCCGGTGGTGACGTCGCCCTTCACGATGCGCGTGGTGGGCAGGCACCGGGGCTCGAGGTTGTCGGGGGTGCGCGCGAGGCAGGTGATGTCGTCCCCGCGCTCCTCGAGCCGGTGCAGAAGACGGCCGCCCACATAGCCGGTGGCCCCGGTCACGAGCACGCGCCGACTCATGCGGCCGCCCCCAGGCGCTCGGCGTAACGGGCGTCGGCGTCCTTGTACCGGGCGATGGCCTCGTCGCGGCGCAGTGCGTGGTCCACCACCGGTGCCGGGTAGTCACGGCCGATCACGCAGCCGGCCTCGGCCTGCGTGGCGTCATCCATGCGCCATGGCTCGTGGATGAACCGATCGGGCACCCCCGCCAGTTCGGGCACCCATCGGCGCACGTAGGCCCCGGTGGGGTCAAAGCGCTTGGCCTGCAGCACGGGGTTGAACACGCGGAAGTACGGCGCGGCATCGGTGCCCGTGCCGGCGGTCCACTGCCACCCGCCGTTGTTGTTGGCCGGGTCGCCGTCCACCAGGCGGCGCATGAACTCCGCCTCGCCATGGCGCCAGTCCACGAGCAGGTCCTTCACCAGCACGCTGGCCGCCACCATGCGCGCACGGTTGTGCATCCAGCCGGTCTCGCGCATCTGGCGCATCCCGGCATCGCACAGCGGGAACCCCGTGCGCCCCTCGCGCCACGCCGCGAGCAGTGCGGGGTCGTCGTCCCACTGCATCGCCCGGTAGGCGGGCTTCAGCGCGCCCTCGGCGATCTCCGGGTGGCGCGCCATGTGGTGGGCGTAGAAGTCGCGCCACGCGAGCTGCCGCCAGAAGGGCACCCGCGACGCCCGCAGGCCGTCGGCGGCACCGATGGCGCGCCCCACCTGCGCGGGCGACAGCACCCCCATGCGCAGGTCGGCCGAGAGGTGCGACGTGCCATCCTCGGCGAGCACGTCGCGGTCGTCCCCATAGCGGTCCACCGCTCCGCTGCGGATGAACTCCTCCAGGCGGCCGCGCGCGGCGTCCGGACCGGCGGCGATCGGCGGCTCGCCGGCCGGCAGCATCCCGAGCCCCTCCGAGGGCAGCGTGGGGCCGTGCAGTTGATCGGGCGGGGCGATGCGGGCCGCCACCGGGACCTGGTCCCAGGCGCGCCAGAACGGCGTGAACACCAGATAGCCATATCCCTTCGACCCGGCGAGGTCACCGGGCGGCACGCGCCAGGGCCCACCCACCGGCTCGAACGCGACACCATCGGCGGTGAGGGCCTCGGCAACCGCGGCATCCCGGCGGCGCGAGTAGGGCGTCACATCATCGGTGGCCACCACGAGGTCGGCACCGGCCTCGCGGGCCACGGCGCTGACGACGTCCGCCGGGTCGCCGGATCGCACCACGAGCCGGATACCGCGGTCGGCCAGGACCGCGTCGAGGGCCTCGAGGCACCCGCGCAGGAACCTCAGGCGCTTGGGGGCACGATGGTGCGATGCTCCGAGCAGCGCCGGGTCGGCCACCCACAGGGCCACGACCCCACCGCGCGACGACGCCCGCTCGAGTGCGGGGTGATCGTCCACGCGCAGGTCCCTGCGAAACCACAGAACGGTGGTCGCTTCGGTGCTCACGTGGGGGATTGTTGCGCGCGCGGAGGCATACCGGGCGGAGTACGGCACGTCCACGCCGACACGCAGCAATGCGCCGCACCCGCGACCCCAGGCGGGGCGGCACCGATGCCGCCGCAGGCCCGGACCTCAGCCCGGTCGTCAGCCCGGACCTCAGTCCGCGTTCTGGGAGTCCCCCATGCGCACGCTCATCTCCACGAGGCGGGCATCGGGCATGCGCGCGGCGAGGAGGATCTCCTTGGCCAGCCTGCCCCCGTCACGCGCCGCCTCGGCCATCGCCTGGGCCACGTCGATCGAGAACTC
>JAFMJQ010000046.1 GCA_017853415.1 Thermoleophilia bacterium
CCCGCCGGCATGGACCCCTCCGACCCGCTCACGCCGCTCGCCGAGGCCACGTGGTCGCACCCGCTGCGGGTGGCCCTCGAACTCGCCGCGCACGGCCAGGCGATCGACGCGCCCGCCTACCCGCCCGAGATCATCCCCGAGCTCAGGCGCTGGGGCCTGGATGGCGCGCCGCCACCACCCGATGCCCCGAGCCTGGAGATCGAGGATGACCCATGTCCCCGCCGGCGCCATGCGCGCACGGTGCTTCGCCGCCTGCTGCGCATGGGCAAGGTGGGCGCGCAGTACCACACGGAGTTCGACCACCTCTACCGCGGTGCGGCCCCCGAGGACCGCCGTGACGCCCTCGAGGTGGGCGAGGCCCTGGTGCGCGCGGGGCTGCTGGGCGAGAAGCCCAGCGTGGGCCAGCGGCACGTCTACCTGCGGCGCGACTCCCTGCCGCAGATCCACGCCCTCATCGACCGTGGTGAGACCGGTGACCCCGTGCTGGCCGCCGAGTGGACCGCCCCCCCACCGGGGGCCACCGCCTAGGCGGCCCTACTTGGTGACGGTGACCGTCACCACGGGCAGCGGGGTGGTCACCTTCAGCTCATCGGGCGGGCTGGGCCCACCGCGGGCGACGTAGCCGATGAGGCCGCCGATGATGAGCGCGGCAACGATGAGGCCGATGGCCAGGGCGCGCGACATGGTGCCGGGCGTGCGGCCGCCGGGCTTCTCCCCGCGCTGGCGGGCGGTGCTCATCGGGCCACCGCGTCGGACGCGTTGCGGGCCCAGCGCGCGAAGGCCGCATCGAGCGAGACCGAGGGGTCCCAGGCCGCGGGCGTCCCCGGGGCCACGCGCTGGGCGAGTTCGAGGAACCACCGCGACGATTCCCCGTACTCGCGCACGAGGTCGGAGAGCGCGTAGGTGGCGCCGATGCGCCGGCGAAGTTCGTCGTCCACGGCATCCACCACCTTCAGTCGCGCATCGCGTGCCGGCCCGGGCTCGCCGAGGCGCTTCTCGCCGGCGTCCCACTCGATCAGGGCCGTGGCCTCGGCGGGGGTGGCGCCCCTCATGCGTCGCCCCCGATGCAGCACGCGGCGGGCCACGCCGCGCCGCTTCGCTCCATGATCCAGTCGCCCACGGGGTTCCCGCCCTCGGCCAGCGCGAACGCCAGGTGGGCGTGCAGGCACTTGACGTGGTCCGGGTCGCCGGCGCCGGCCACGCGATGGCCCTCGTGCACGGCCTGGTGCCGCGCGTGCGCGGCGGCGAGGGGCTCGGCCATCTGCGGGTCGCCCTCGAGCATGCGCACGCCGCCGTCGGCCTCGAGCCGGCTCACCGCGGTGGCCAGCGCGCGGCACGTGAGCCACTCGCGGGTGGGGAACGGATAGCCGCGCGCGTCACGCGGGGCGTTCTCGATCACCGCCGGCATGCCGTGGGGGCACCGCACCGCCACGCGAAAGCCCGCGTGGGCGTCGCGCCCGATCAGCCGGCGGACGGCGTCGGCGTCAGTCGACGAGGCCGGCGACGAAGCCCCAGACCCCGGTGCCGTCATCGGCATTGGCCTTGGGCGGCGGGGCGGGCTTGGTGATGCCGCGCACGGCGTAGGGCGTCTCGCCCGGGCGCACCATGCCGAGCTCGCGGGCACGCTGCTCGAGCACGTCCGAGCGACCGAGCGCCTTGATCTGCCGCGCGAGGCCGTCGCGCACCTTGCGCGCCTCGATCAACTCGACCTGCTGGTCGCGCAGCTGGTCCTTCTGCTGCATGTAGTCGCGCACGGGCCCCACGTAGGCGAACGCCAGCCCGGCGATGAGCCCGATGATGAGAAATCGCTTGAGCAGCGTCCCATTCCCACGCGTCGAGGGGTCCCCGGTGGACCCCGTCGCACATGGGATACGCGCTGCGGTGGCGACTTCCTCTCATGTCAGTGGTGCGAGAAGGCCGACGGGCCGGGGTAGGAGGCCGCCGGGCCGAGCTGCTCCTCGATGCGCAGCAGCTGGTTGTACTTGGCGGTGCGCTCGCCGCGCGAGGGCGCGCCGGTCTTGATCTGCCCCGCCCCGGTGGCCACCGCGAGGTCGGCGATGAAGGTGTCCTCGGTCTCGCCCGATCGGTGCGAGATGATCGAGCGGTAGCCGTTGCGCGATGCCAGCTCGATGGCCGCGAGGGTCTCCGACAGCGTGCCGATCTGGTTGACCTTGATGAGGATCGCGTTGCCCACGCCGCGATCGATGCCCATCTGCAGGCGCGCGGTGTTCGTGACGAAGAGGTCGTCGCCCACCAGCTGGACGTCCTGGCCCACGGCGTCGGTGAGCATCTTCCAGCCGTCCCAGTCGTCCTCGGCCATGCCGTCCTCGATCGACACGATGGGGAAGGCCTCGCAGAGCTCGGCCCAGTGCGCGGCCATCTCGGCGGACGACAGCACGCGGCCCTCGCCCTCGAGGTGGTAGGCGCCGTCGCGGTAGAGCTCGGTGGTGGCGGGGTCGAGCGCGATGGCCACGTCGTCCCCCGGGCGGAAGCCCGCGGCGGCGATGGCCTGCATCACCACGTCGAGCGCGGCGCGGTTGCTCGGCAGGTCGGGTGCGAACCCGCCCTCGTCGCCCACGCCCGTGGTGAGGCCGCGGTCGCGCAGCACGCCCTTGAGCGCCGCGTACACCTCCGACCCCATGCGAAGGGCCTCGGCGAAGGTGCGCGCGCCCACCGGGGCGATCATGAACTCCTGGAAGTCCACCGAGTTGTCGGCGTGGGCGCCGCCGTTGAGGATGTTCATGAGCGGCACAGGCATGCGGTGCGCCCGCGCGCCGCCGATGTAGCGGTACAGCGGGAGCCCGGCGTCGTTGGCCGCGGCCTGCGCGACGGCCAGCGAGCACCCGAGGATCGCGTTGGCGCCCAGGCGCCCCTTGTTGGGCGTGCCGTCGAGCTGGGTCATGGTGCGGTCGACCGTCGACTGATCATCGGCGTCGAGGCCCACGAGGGCCCCGAACAGCTCGTCCTCCACATTGGCCACGGCCTTGAGCACGCCCTTGCCCCCGTAGGCCGACGCCTCGCCGTCACGAAGCTCCACGGCCTCGTGCATGCCGGTGCTGGCGCCGGACGGCACCGCCGCGCGTCCCCACACGCCGCTGGACAGCTCGACCTCCACCTCGACGGTGGGCTGCCCCCGCGAATCGAGGATCTGCCGGGCGTGGACGCGCGTTATCTCGGCCATGGGACCTTTCCGTGTGGGTTCGGGTGACCCCCCGATACTACGGGCGCGCGCGGAACCGCGCGTACCACTCCAGCTGCGCCCCGGGCGAGAGCGATTCGAAGTCCTCCCCCGCCTCGGCGGCCATGTGGGCCGCGCCCTCCACGCGCTCGCGAAAGCGCGCGGCGGCGGCACGCACGGCGATCTCGGGGTCCACGCCGGCGGCGCGCGCCACGGCGACGGCCGCGAAGATGACGTCCCCCACCTCGTGCTGCCCGGGGTCGTCGTTGACCTCGCGCACCTCCTCGTCGAGCTTGGCGAGCGCGGCCTGCACGTCGGGGAACGCGAACCCCGCGCTGGCGGCGCGCTTCTGGGCCTTCGCCGCATAGGCCAGCGCGGGAAGTCCGGGCGGCAGCTCGTGGAAGATGCCCTCGTCGGGGCGCTCGGCGCGCTTGCGCTGCTCCCAGATGTCCACCACGGCGCCGGCATCGGCCGCGGCCTGGTCGCCGTACACGTGGGGGTGCCGGCTGATGAGCTTGTCGGCCTGCCCCCGCGCCACCGTGGCGAGGTCGGCGTGGCCGTCCTCCTCGAGCAGTGCGGAGAGGAACACCGACTGGAACAGCAGGTCGCCGATCTCGTCGGCCTGGTGGTCGACGTCGCCCCCGGCCACGGCCTCGGCCACCTCGAAGGCCTCCTCCACCGTGTGCGGCACGATCGTGGCGGCGGTCTGCACGCGATCCCAGGGGCACTCCGCGCGAAGGCGCGAGGCCACCACGGCGAGCTCGCCCACCCGCTGGCCGATGGCGCGGGCGCGCAGTGCGTGGCGCGCGGGCAGGGTGTCGGCCGCGGGGTTGGCCGCGGCGATGCGATGGGCGTCGGCGTCGGTGGCCACCACCACGGCGCCGTCGGGCAGCGGGTCGGCCATCGGCGCGGGGTTCACACCGATGGCCTCGCGCAGGTCGTCGGGCAGCGGCGGCGCCATCACCCGCTGCGGGTCGGCGGCATCGAGCGCGGCGAGGGCCGTGGCCGGCACCGCATCGGGATCACCCGGCCCGAGGGCGATGATCCGGGTCACGGCGCGCCTACCCCGCGGTGGTGTCGGTGCTGGGCTCCAGCGCGGCGTCGGCGTAGGTGATTTGCGACTGCCACTTCTTCGTGATCTTCTCGCGCCACTTCTGCACGGCCTCGTTCTTCTTGCTGGCCGTCTGGTCGCGGATGATGCGTGCCTCGGCCTCGTCGCACGGGATGTCCCGGGCGGCGCTCACCTTGACGGTGATGATGTGCCAGCCGAACTGCGTCTTCACCGGCTGCGAGATCTCGCCGTCGCCCAGGGCGAAGGCCACCTTCTCGAACTCCGGCACGAGGGCCCCCTTCTGGATCGTGCCGAGGCTGCCCCCCTGGTTCTTCGAGCCGGGGTCGGTGGAGTACTGCTTCGCGAGGTCGGCGAAGTTCGAGGTGGTGGCCATGGCGCGGATGCGGTCGGCCTCCTCCTTGGTCTTCACCAGGATGTGCGACGCCTCACGGCTCGCCTGCTGCTTGAACTCCTGGGGGTTGGCCTTGCAGTACTTCAGGGCCTGTGCCGGGGTCACGCTGATGCCGCGCGTCACGCGGGCGGTCACCCTGGGCTGCTCGATCTCGAGGCGGAGGATGCGGTTGACCTCGTCCTCGCTGAGCTTCTGCTCCTTGAGGAAGTCCGTGAACTTCGTGGCGTCACCGCTGAAGTTCTGCGTGATGATCTTCTGGCGCTCGCGCGAGATCTGCGCGGGCGTGGCCAGGCACGGCTTGCCGCACTCCTTGGCCTCGAGCAGCACGAGGCGCTGGAACACCAGGGCCTCGAGCGCCTGGCGCTGCAGGGCCACGTACTCCTCGGACCCGGCCTCGGGGAACGTCTGCCCCTGCTGTTCCACCGCCTGCTTCTGCTGGCTCAGCGACCGGTCGACCTCGGCCAGCGTGATGTCCTGGCCGGACACCTGGGCCGCAACGCCCTCGGGCAGGGAGCTGCCGCCGCAGCCCGCGAGGGCGACGATCGACAGGGACGTGGCGGCCACGATGGCGGCGGCGATGCGAGCGGGACGGGGCACGGCGCGGGACTCTAGCGGCGTCCGCGGTGAAGGCGGAATTTCCGGTCCTCGATCAACGCCCGGTAGTCGACGTGCACCGCGAGCGCCACCACCCCCACCACGATGGCCACGGCGAGGATCACCGACCACGGGCCCACGACGTCGCGCAACTGGTTGGCCAGCCCCTCCGCCGCCAGGCTGGTTCCGCCGACGCTGATCCAGTACCCGATGGTGCGCCCCACGAACACCGACACCGCCACGAGCCAGAGCTGCACGCGCATGAGCCCGGCGAGGATGAACAGCACGCCCGCCGGTGGTGGCGACGCCCCCAGCAGCACGGCGATGCCGAGGTCGCCCGCCGCGTTCTCGAGCTTGCCATGCAGGTATTCGAGGTTCTGCTGCGACCAGCGGCCCAGCATCCTGTGACCCGCCACCCGCGACACGGCGACGAGGATCAGCCGGCCGAGCGTGGTTCCGAGCGCCCCGATGAAGATGGCCAGCCACAGGCGCAGGTCGAACTCCACGACCATGTACGCCACCACCACCCACGAGGGGAACAGCGGGAGCGGGATCATCGCGAAGCCGGCCGCGATGAGGAAGAGGATCAGGTAGCTCATGCGGCCTGCGCGGCCGGGGCGGCCACGGCCTCGAGGGCGGCGATGGCCGCGCCGATGCGCTCGGCCGGCGCGGCCGGGGCCGGCACGCTGATGAGGCTGTCGGCCGTGGAGTACAGGGCGCCATCCACGCCGTCGCGCAGGGCGCGCATGGCCACGGAGTCGAGCGGCACGGGCCCGATGACGATGCGGCCCGACCTGGCGGCGGCCTGCCGTGCGCCCACCTGGCGCAGGAGGATGCGCAGGCGCTGCACCTCGAGCAGGGCCTCCACGGGCGGGGGCGCCTCGCCGAAGCGATCGTGCACCTCCGACGCCACGCGCGCCAGCGACTCGGAGTCGGGTGCCAGCGCGATGCGCCGGTGCAGGTCGATCTTGGCGGCCTCGAAGGGCACGTAGTCGGCCGGGATGTACGCCGACACCGGGATGTCCACGCGCACCTCCTCCTCGGGCGCGGCCTCCCCCCTGCCCTCGGCGATGGCCTCCTGCAGCATCTCGACGTACATCTCGAAGCCCACTGCGGCCACGTGGCCGCTCTGCTCGTCGCCCAGCAGGTTGCCCGCGCCGCGGATCTCCAGGTCGCGCATGGCGATGCGCAGTCCGCTGCCGAGGTCGGTGTAGTCGGCCACCGCGCGCAGGCGCGCGGCCGCGTCGCGGGTGATGCTGCGGGCGTCGGGGTAGAACAGGTAGGCGTGGGCCGTGACGTCCGACCGCCCCACGCGCCCGCGGATCTGGTGCAGCTGGCTCAGGCCGAGCGCATCGGCGCGCTCGACGATGAGCGTGTTGGCACGCGGGATGTCGATGCCCGACTCGATGATGCTGGTGGCCACCAGCACGTCGCCCTCCCCGCGCACGAACGCCAGCATGACGTCCTCGAGCGCCGACTCGTTCATCTGCCCGTGGGCCACCAGCACCTCGAGCCCGGGAACCATCTGGCGCACGCGGTCGGCGGCCTCCTCGATGGTCTCCACGCGGTTGTGCAGGTAGAACGCCTGGCCGCCGCGCTCCTTCTCGCGCGTGAGGGCCTGGATGATCACCTGCTCGTCGAACTCGCCCACGTGGGTGGCGATGGGTCGGCGGCCCGGGGGCGGGGTCTCGATCACCGAGATGTCGCGCAGGCCCGACATCGACATCTGCAGCGTGCGCGGTATCGGCGTGGCGCTCATCGCCAGCACGTCCACCTTGAGCCGCAGCTGCCGCAGGGCCTCCTTCTGCGACACCCCGAACCGCTGCTCCTCGTCGAGGATCACCAGGCCGAGGTCCTTCGGCTGCACGTCCATCGAGAGCAGGCGGTGGGTTCCGACGAGCACGTCGAGCTCCCCGGCGCGGAAGCGCCCGAGCACCTCCTTCACCTCCCCCGCGCTGCGGAAGCGGTTGATCATGTCGACGCTCACCGGGAGGTCGCCGAAGCGCTCGCGGAACGTGGCCAGGTGCTGCTGCGCGAGCAGCGTGGTGGGCACGAGCACGAGCACCTGCTTGCCACCGGCCGCGGCCTTGAACGCCGCGCGCATGGCCACCTCGGTCTTGCCGAACCCGACGTCCCCGCACACGAGGCGGTCCATGGGCGTGGGGCGCTCCATGTCGTCGGTCACCTCGTCGATGGCGCGCTGCTGGTCGGCGGTCTCGCGGAATGCGAATCGCCGCTCGAGCTCGCGGGTGAGGTCGTCGTCGGCGGGGAAGGCGAATCCCTCGGCGCGGCCGCGCGCCTCGTAGAGGGTGATGAGCTCGCCCGCCAGCTCGCGCACCGACTCGCGCGCGCGGGCCTTCATGGTGGCCCACGACTTGCCGCCCAGCTTCGACAGCTGGGGCTCGCCGCCGTCGGCCCCCACGTAGCGCGACACCTTGTCGAGGTGGTCGTGGGGAACGTAGAGGCGGTCCTCCCCCGCGAACACCAGCGCCAGGTAGTCGCGGGTGACGTTGGCGACCGTGCGCGTCTCGAACCCCTCGAGCCTCCCGATGCCGTGGTCCTCGTGCACCACGTGGTCGCCCACGCGCAGGTCGAGGAACGACTGAATGCGGCGCCCGGCCGTGAGCGGCGCGCGCGCACTGGGTCGGCGGCGGCGGATGAGCGCCGCGTCGGGCACCACCGACAGGCCGAGGCCGCGCGAGATGAACCCGGTGCGAAGCGGCAGGTGCGTGAAGGCCACGGTGCCCGGGCCCGGCACGCGGCCCTCGGGGTCGATGGTGACGGCCTTCACCGACGACAGCAGGCCCTGCGTGCGCTCCATGTCGCCGCGGCGCGCGAAGCACACCACGAGCCGGGCGGTGCCCGACGACAACCGGGCCATCTCGCTCTCGGCCTCGGCCATGCCGCGCGTGGGGAACCGCGCCTCGAGGGCATCGAAGGCGGCATCGTCCGAGCCCGTCGGCACCACCATGTCGAGGGCGCTGCCGTCCTGCAGCCGCTGCACCAGGGCGTCGAGGTCGGCCAGGGCACCCGCGGCGGCCTCCTCCTCGAACCTCTCGGCCGCGTCGCGCATCGACAGCGCGTAGTCCGCGGCGCCCAGGCGCACGATGCGGGCCCCGCCCGGGCCGGGATCATCCAGCGGGTCGGCCAGCGGCGCGTCGGGGTCCTCCGCCGCCGCCCACACGTCCACGCGCTCGAGCGGCCGGATGGTCTTCTGGGTGAACGGCGAGAAGGCGCGGATCGTCTCCACCTCGTCGCCGAACCAGTCGATGCGCACCGGCCCATCGGCGGTGGACGGATAGACGTCCACGAGCCCGCCGCGCACCGCCATCTCCCCCCGCTCCTCCACCTGCGGAACCCGCTCGTAGCCCATGGCCGAGAGACGGTCGACGAGGACGTCCTGCTCCAGGCGCTCACCGCGCTGCACCGCCAGCGCACCGGAGCGGGCCGAGGCGGCGGGGATGCGCTCGGCCAGGGCGGGAAGCGACGCCACCACCACCTGCCCCGGGGCGCCCAGCAGGCCCGCCGCCCTGGCGCGCTGCCCGGTGAGGTGCGGCGAGATTCCCACGGCCCCACCCGCCACGGCACCGCGCGACGGCCACAGCGCCACGCGCTCGTCGCCCAGCAGGGCCTGGAGGTCGGCGGCGAGGTCGCGGGCCTCCTCATCGCGGGCCGGCACGAGCAGCAGCGGGTGGCCCGCGCGGCGTGCCACGGCCGCCAGCACCACCGGCCATGCGGGCCGCCCCACGCGGATCTCACCGGCGGGGTGCCCCGCCAGCAGGCGGTCGGCGGCCTCGGACACCGCCGGGGCCTCGAGCACCAGTCGGTCGAGGGGGTGCTGGGAGCTCAGGTGCGCTGCCCCTGGTCATCCCGGGCCGCGGCGTCGGGGATCGCGGCATCGGGGGCGGCGGAATCGGAGGGCGCGGCGCCGGGGGCGGCGGCGTCGGGCGCCGGCTCGGCCCCCTCACGGTCGGCCCTGCGCTCGGCACGCGCCCGGGCCCGCTCGCCGGGCGGACGGGCGTGGAACCGCGCCACGGCCGACTCCATCCCATCCGCGAGCACCGCCTCGGTCATCGCCAGCCCGCGCTCGAGCAGGGCGTCCACCTGGTCGGCCGGCTCGTCGAACGCCCGCAGCACCCAGTCGGCCTCGTCACCGCGAAAGCCCGGTGCGGGTCGTCCGACCCCCAGGCGCACGCGCAGGAAGGCCGGGCTGCCGAGGCCCTGGGCAATGGAGCGCAGGCCGTTGTGGCCCCCGTGCCCTCCGCCGGCCTTGCCGCGCACCTCGCCGAATGGCAGGTCGATGTCGTCGTGCACCACGAGCACCTGCGGCGGCGCGGCGTGCAGGGCACCCGCGGCCGGGCCCACCGAGCCGCCGGATTCGTTCATGTAGGTGGTGGGGATGATGATGCCCAGCGGCCCGCGCGGGCCACGCACCTCGGCGAACTGCCCGGCGTAGCGCGCGGCGAAGCGGCCCGCGCCGAGGCGCGCGGCCAGGTGCTCCACCACCCGCTGCCCGGCGTTGTGCCGGGTGCGGGCGTAGCGCGGGCCCGGGTTTCCCAGGCCGACCACCAGGCGGACCGGCGGCGCCTCGGCTGCCGCGTCCGCCACGGGCCGCTACTCGCCCTCGGACTCCGCGGAGGACTCGCCCTCGGACGCCGGGGCTGCGTCGCCCTCGGCACCCTCGGCACCCTCCTCCAGCGCGCCCTCCTCGTCGGCGGCCAGCGCGGCGCGCGTGACCATGACCGACGCGATGCCGTACTCGGCCTCGGTGACGATGGTGCAGCCGTCGGGCGCGATGAGGTCGCCCGCGTGCACCGACTCCCCGAGGTCCACCTCGGAGACGTCGAACTCAATCGATCGCGGCAGGGCGTCCGGCAGCGCGCGCACGCGCACCGTGAGGGCGGTCTGGTCGAGGATGCCGCCCTCGCGCACGCCTGCGGAGGTGCCCACGAGGATCACCGGGACGTCGGCCTCCACCTCGACGGTGAGGTCGACCTCCTGCAGGTCGAGGTGGATGATCTGGTCGCGCACGGGGTCGCTGTCCCAGGTCTTGAACAGCACGGTGCGCGGTGCGTCGGAGTCGACCGTGAGGTCCACCACCGCGGAACGGATTCCACCGCGGCGGATGAGGCGGCGCACCTCGTACTCGTCGGCGTCGAAGGCCAGCGAGTCGCCACCCGGCCGGTAGAGCACGCCCGGCACCCTGCCCGCGTTGCGCAGGCGCCGGTTCTTGGCGGTGCCTCGCGCCTCGCGCGTGCTGACGGAAAGGGGAACATGCTGCGCCATCTGGGTGAATCCTCCGACGTCTGGTCCGGGCCGACGCGGGACAATAGCGATTTAGCCGCCCTCTCTCACCCCGATGCGGGCATGCAGGCGACGCAGCGGTCCGGGCGCCCACCAGTTCCACTTGCCCAGGAGTGCCATGAGCGATGGCACCAGGAGCGCGCGCACGATGGTGGCATCGAGCGCCACGGCCACCGCCGTGCCGATGCCGAGTTCCTTGATGATGACGATGCGCGATGTCGCGAACGCGCCCATGGCGATGCAGAAGAGCAGCGCCGCGGCGGTGACCACGCGGCCCGTGCGCTGCAGGCCGAGGGCCACCGATTCGCGCTCCCCGCCACCGGAATCGCGTATCTCCTTGATGCGCGAGAGCAGGAACACCGCGTAGTCGGTGGACAACCCGAACGCGAGCGCGCCGATGAGGATCGGCTGCGTGAGGTCCACCGCGCCCTGGCTGTCGTAGCGCAGGAAGCCCTCGAAGCGGCCGTCCTGGAAGATCAGCACGAGCACGCCCAGCGTGGCGCCCAGGGTGAGGACGTTCATGATCACGGCCTTGATGGGCAGCAGCACCGATCCCGTCATGAGGAACAGCGCGATGATCGTGACGGCCACGATGACGAGCGCCGCCCACGGCAGGTGGGACGCCAGGCTGCTGCGCTGGTCGACGAACAGCGCGGTGAACCCCCCGACCTTGGACGGGTATGGCGTGTCGAGCGCCTGGATCTCCTGCACGAGGTCGATCGTGCGGTCGTCGAGCGCCCGGTAGCGCGACGTGGCGTCGATCTGCCAGGTGCGGTCGCCCACGAAGCGTGGCGGCGCCACCTCTGCGGCGGACGGCATGTCGCGGATCTCCTTCGCCACGTCGGCCAGCTTGCGCGATGCCTGCGGGGTGTTGGGGGCGTCGGCCGAGATGAAGATGGGGGTGGCATTGCCGCCGGGGAACTCGCGCGTGAGCATCTGGTCCACCTGGCGTGCGTTCGCGCTCTGGGGCAGCACGCTCGAGTCGGTGGTGGTGAACTTCACGCCGAATGCCGGGAGCGCCAGCAGCACCATGAAGGCCGCGCTCACCAGCGCCACGGTCACGGGCCGGCGCATCACGAACTGCGACAGCCGGTACCACCCGCCGGACTCCTCCACCGTATCGGCGGCCTCGCTGCGGGCCCGCCACCTGCGCGGGGCCAGCGCGTTGATGCGCGTGCCGAGCAGGGCCATGACGGCCGGCAGCACCCCCACGGCCACGATGGCCGCGACGATCGCCACCACGAGGCCGCCGAAGCCCATGGAGAAGAGGAAGTTCTGCGGGAAGATCATGAGGGCGGCCAGGGCGGCGGCCACGGTGACGGCGCTGTAGATGACGCTCTTGCCGGCGGTGCGCACCGTGTTGGCCAGCGCCTCGGCGGTGGCGCCGTGGGCCGCGATCTCCTCGCGGTAGCGCGACACCATGAGGAGGCTGTAGTCGATGGCCAGGCCCAGGCCGAGGCCGGTGACCAGGTTCAGCGCGTACACCGACAGCCCGAAGACCTCGTTGCCGACGCCCAGGAAGAAGAAGCCCCCGAAGATCACCAGTGCGCCCATGAGCGGCGGCAGCAGCGCCGCCACGAGCCCGCGGAACACCCAGAGCGACACCAGGAACAGCAGCGGGAAGGCGATGAGTTCGGCGCGGAAGAGGTCCTCGCCCACGATGCTGCTGGTCTCCGACGCCGCGGTCCACGCCCCGCCCACGGTGACCCCGGGCATCGCGCTGAGCTCGTCGTCCAGCCGGGCCGCGGCCCGCTGGCTCTCATCCTCGTTGATGTCCCCGAAGTAGGCCACCACCGCGGCCTTGCTGCCGTCCTTCGACGTGAGGTCGGGCGTGGCCGCGGATGGCCCCGCCACGCGCGCCACATCGGGGTCGTCCTTCATCACCGTGGCCACGCGGTTGACCTCGGCCTGCCCCTTGGGCGACGCCACCGGCACCCCGGGGTCGACGATGGCCACCAGCGAGGGCACCGCCGAGGCCCCCGTGGCCGCGACGATCTCCTCCTGCGCCCGCACCGATTCGGAGTTCGGGTCGTTGAAGCCACTCGCCGAGAGGTTCCCGATGAGCGTGAAGCCAATGGCCAGCGCGGCCGCCGCGATGACCAGCGCCGCGATGATGACCCGGATGGGGTGCGCGTGCGATACGCGCGCTATGCGGTGGAGCACGCCCCCAGACTACGGCATGCGCCGCTGCCACTCGGCGAGCCAGCTGCGGGCGTGCGCGCCCAGTCGGTAGGCCCCCACCCCGTTCGCCAGCATCGCGCGACCGGCCGCGGTGGACTCCGCCAGCGTCCACTGGCACTGCATCGGGGTGACGCAGCCCTGCGGCAGTGCGCCCGCGGGATAGGCGTCGGCTCCGGTGAGCAGCAGGTGCAGCTTCGACGGGTCTCCCCCGGCGCGGCGGTACTCGGCCGTGAGGGCCGCCGGGGCCGACCGCCACTCGGCCACCGTGAGCGAGGTGAGCGGGCTCGTGCGCCCGTGGTAGGCCTCGATCCACACCGCCCCGGCGCGGGCCAGGCCCGTCATCACGGTGCGGTAGGTGCGGAAGCGCGCCTTGCCGTCTCGCCCGAGGTTGCGGTCGGGGCCGCGCCCGGCGGCGATCGCCGAGGTGACGGCCGGCGCCACGTACACGTGCACGCGGCTGGCCCACGTGCCGCCGTACGGTGACGGCGTGTCGAGCGAGATGAGCGCCTGGGCCAGCTGCGCGCCGGGCGACGAGGGATCGGGCGCCGGAATGCGGCCGTTCCTCACGAAGGGCGAGCGCGGGTCGGCCTCGTACGGCGTGAGCTCGTCGAAGGCCACCAGGTGGCTGCTCGACGCATCGATCTCGTCGCGCAGCACGTCGGCGATCTCATCGGCCGACAGCCCGCGCAGGTCCTCCTCGGTCACCTTCGCAACCAGGGCGTTGTCGTCGTTGGATGCGAACAGGCCGCTGGTCGACGGCTCCTGGCGCAGGGCGCCCCGTGCGTGGGTGAGGCCCGCAGCACCGTCGAGCGGCTGCACGACCTCGCGCACGGCGTCGTCCATGTCGTAGAGAACCGCGCTGGCGCCCGCGCGCATGCGGGTGGTGGAGATGCCCATGGCCCCCTTGCGCCCACCGCCGGGCAGCGCAACGGTGGCCGTGGCGGCCTCGCCCATGGCCGACCCGGCCTGCGGGTGCGCGGTGAGCACGCCACGCTGTGCGCGCGACTGGGCCGGCAGGCGCACCACGGTGCGGCCCGCGCCCAGCCAGGCCCGGGCGATGGTGGCGCCCCCGAACGCGAACGTGACCTCTGCCGGGCGGTTGAGATCCACCGTCACCCGTCCGGCGCCGCCACGGGGCGAACCCGGCACGAGCGCCGAGATGCGGGGCGCGCCCGCCGTTCGCGCGTTGGCCGCCGCGCGGTCGCCGCGCCGTGCCCCCGCGGGAGTGCCCGCGTCGCCGTCCGCCGGGGTGTCGCCGTCAAGGCCGGGGTCCGGGTTGGACTGCCCGCCCGCCACCAGGGCGATCTCCGCCGGGGTGGAGCAGTTGCCCACCCTGTCGCACGCGCGCAGCATCAGCGACCCGCCCGCGGTGCCCGGCTCGGCGCGCGCGGTGAGCCCGGTGATCCGCTTCCATGCACCCCAGTCGCCATCGGCGTCGACGAGGAGCGACTCGTAGTAGCCGAT
>JAFMJQ010000138.1 GCA_017853415.1 Thermoleophilia bacterium
TGGGCCACGAGTTCGGGCACCACCTGCAGAACATCGGGGGGCTGGGAGAGGCCGTCAGTGAGGCCCAGGCCAGCATCCCCGATGCCGCCAACCTGCTCTCGGTGGCCAACGAACTGCACGCCGACTGCCTCATGGGCATCTGGATGTCCACGGTGGACGATGAGAAGCGCCTGGAGCCGGGCGACCTCGACGAGGTGCTGACCGCGCTCGAGAAGATCGGCGACGACAGGCTGTCGAAGGACGCCGGGGTCGTTGCCGATGCCGAGACGTTCGATCACGGCACCTCGGAGCAGCGCCAGGTCTGGTTCGGCGTGGGCTTCGAGACCCAGGATGCCGACGCCTGCGCGGTCGTCTTCGACGACCTCAACGACGGCACACTGGAGAAGGAATTGAAGGCGGGCGCCGACGCGGCGAACGCGGGTACCGGCACGACAGACTGAAGCCGGGCGTGGCGCGTCCGACCGGTGCCCAACGGCACCCGATCCGCACCTTCATCGTCATAGCCCTTGCCGTGGCCATGGTCACGGTCGCCATGTCGACGTTCGACTACATGCTGGTGCCGATGCAGGAGGACCTCGGGTTCTCCCTCGACAGCGCCAACGTGGTGCTGCTCATCCCGGAGATCGGGGGCCTCGCCCTCGTATTCGCCGCCGGCGTGCTCGGGGACCGCCTCGGCAGGCGCACGATGATCGTGGCCAGCGCCGTGGTGTTCACGGTCGGCGCCATGCTCGTGTCCGTCGCGCCGGCGCTTCCCGTCGTCGTGGTCGGCCGGGTCCTTGGCGGCGCCGGCGCGATCATCGCTGCGGTCACGGCCCTCGCCCTCCTCGGCGAGACATACGTTGAGCGGCGCCAGCGCGCGCTGGCCTTCGGTGCCAACGCCGCGCTCATCCCCGCCATGTGGATCGTCGCCCCGATCGCAGGGGCATGGCTCGTCGAGCAGTTCCACTGGCGCGCCGCGGGGATCGGCTGGATCGCCATGGGCGCCGCCGCGGGGGTGGCCGCGCTGACCCTGCTGCCCCGAGACCGCCGGAGCCAAAGGCCAGCGGAACTCGTGACCCCGCTACTCGGGGGAATCGTGCTCGCGGGCTTCGCCGGGGCCATCATGGCCGCAAGCCTCTCCGCCTTCGGCGCGGTGCTCGCGCTGGGCTCGCTTGCGCTGGCCGCGGCCACCGCGTTGGCGTTCGCGATGCGCGCAGTCGCCCGCCCCGCCCTCGACCTGCGACTCGTCCGATCCTTCCGGGGCACGACCACGCTCGGTGCAATCGTCGTGGCGAACACTGCAGACCTCCTGTTCTTCACGACGCTCATCCTGCAGTTCCGCTTCGGCACAGGCGCCCTCGCCCTTGCGCTCGTGATGATCCCCGTGCAGGTGCTGGGCACGCTCGGGGGGCTGGCGAGCGGCCCCCTGATGGACCGCATCGGAGTTCTCGGCGCGGGCGTCGCCACGATGTTCCTCACAGGCGTGCTGGCGCTTATCGTATTGCCGCTGGACGCCGGTACGACGGCATGGGTCGTAGTGGCGACCGCGGCGGTATTCGGCCTGTTCGATGCCTCCACATCCGGCCCGGCCACCGCGCGTGTGATGGACCTCGCCGGCCCCGGCAACGAAGGTGCTGGGGCGGCGCACCGCCAGGCCTGGAAGGGCGTGGGCACGGCGGTCGGTGGGGTTCTGGCCGGGATCCTCGTGTTCGGCGCGTTCCAAACCGCGCTCGCCGGCAACCTCCAAGATCGCGGGGTACCCGCGGGAATGGCCGAGCAGGTGGCGGCGGACGTACGCAATGGCGCTCTCGCTGCCGACGTCGCACGCACATACGACGCCCCGCCACCGGGGATCGTCGAACTCACGGGAGAGAGCCCTGCAGCGCTGGCCGATGCGCAGTTCGACGCCTATCGCGTCGCCGGCATCGTCACATGCATCGGCTACCTGGCTGCAGCCGCACTGCTGGCGGCCTCGGGCATGCGCCGCCAACGGGCCCCCTAGGCCCCCTTGTAGGCGAGCATCAGGGTCTGTCCCGGGCCGCCCGTGGCCACCAGATCCACCAGGCGTCCATTGGCGTCTTTCACCGGCCCCACGAGGAAGCGTTCGCTCCACACTCCGCCCCGGCGCAGGAGAACGGAGCCCGCAGCCCCGGTCGGCGACGACGCATCCTGCCCCTTCGTGTACTGGATCTCGGGAGTGTCGATCACCCGGGGGTCGTAGGCGCCGGCCGGCATGAACGACAGCTTCCAGGTCGCCGATGGCTCGCGCATGGACATCGGGAGGTCCAGCGTACGGCCCGGCAGGACGGTGGTGCCGTTGAAGGCCGTCGGGTTCCTCGCGCCGGAGAACCACCGGCAGATGTCGCCGCCATTCGTGTTGCTGCTGTTGATCTTCAGGTCGATGTCCGTGGTATTCCGCAGCAGTAGATGGGCCACCACGTGGTCGGCGTTCGGGCACGTCACCGCGGGGTACGCAGCCGCCTTGCGTACCGTCGCGCCCGCCGCGGGCGGCTCGGAGGGCGCAGGCGCAGACCCGCACCCGGCGATCAGGAGTGCAGGTGCCGCGATCGCCGCGGCCGCACCGACATGCCACGCCGGTCGCACTACAGCCTCTCGATCTTCACGAGGCTCGGGTCGTCTCCGGAGAGGTCGCATTCCATGGTCACCTTGAGCTTGTCCTGAGGGAACGACTTCGTCCTGGCGGCGCACGTTTTGCCTCCGCCGTCGGATGAGGCCCACCCGATCGCGCCGTGTTGCCCCTCACGCTTGGTCGCGCGGACCTTGGGCGACGAGCCCGTCACCGTCCTGCGAAGCCTCACGACCGGCGGATCCTGATCACCGGCCACGATGAACTCCATCTCGAAGAAGACGGAGCCGTATGGGTTGGTGCCAAGGATGCGCTTGTCCTTCTCCCCCGGCGCCAGGACCGTCCCCTGGAATCCCCCCTTTTCGTCGGGGTGCTCCGTGGTGCCGTCCCTGGTCCAGTCCGGGCGTGGGGATGTCCAGTCATGGTTGTCGACCTTGATGACCTTGAGGGTCACCGGCGTGTCCGTGGCGTTGCGAACAGTGAGGGGAATCGGCGTGCCGTCGGCCGCCAAGCGCTCGCGCGGCGATGTGGATGCCGGGGGAGGCATCGTGGCGGCAGAGGGCTGGTTGTCGCCGCACCCGGCGATCATGAGCGCCGCGACCGTGACCCCCGCAGCGACGGCGACAC
>JAFMJQ010000139.1 GCA_017853415.1 Thermoleophilia bacterium
AATCCCAGCGCCCCGAACAGCAGCACCGAAAGCGCCAGCGACCAGAAGAACAGCCTGTAGGCCAGCCCGCCGCCCAGCACCCCGCCGGCGTTGCGCGCATCGCGCTCCAGCAGGCGGAAGCCGGTATCCACCACCCGGTTGCGGGCGCGCATGTCCTTGAGGCGCCGCAGGCGCATGAGCAGCCATCGCCGCATGTGGCTGATGCTAACCACCCATCAACCGGTGACCGCCCGCGCTGGTCCACGATGCGTAGGCTCTCTCAATGCGCTCCCCCTACCGCGTGTTCGTGGTCGTTGCACTCATCACCCTGCCCCTGCTGCTCTCGAGCTGCAGCCGCACCTTCAGCAACGGGAATGAGTTCCGCAATGCCGCGTCGTTCGCCGCCCTCAAGTCGGACGGCTCGGTGGTGGCGTGGGGCCCACCGTCGCGTGGTGGCGACCCCACATGCGCTACGAACCCCACGGCCTGCGGTGCAGCGTCGCCCGGCAGCCTCTCCTCGGGTGTTGTCGACATCTTCTCGTCGTACGGGGCCTACGCCGCGCTCAAGTCGGATGGCTCGCTGGTGGTGTGGGGCGGCCCGTCGTTTGGTGGGGAGATCTCGTGCGCCATCGGTGGCGCCACGTGCCATCCCGTGTCGCAGGGCACCCTGTCGTCGGGCGTGCGCAACGTGGCGTCCACCTACCAGGCCTTTGCCGCCACCAAGACCGACGGCTCGGTGGTCACGTGGGGCGAGGTCGACTTCGGCGGCGATGCAGCGTGCGCCCCGACCAGCTCGTGCTCTCCCGCACCGGCTGGCGCCCTGTCGTCGGGCGTCACCCAGGTGCGGGCCGGGTATGCCGCGTTCGCTGCGCTCAAGACCGACGGAACGGTGGTTGCGTGGGGCGACCCGGGGAAAGGGGGCGACGCGGGGTCCCCCACGGGCGGCGCGCTCACCGGGATCACCAGCATCACGCCCAATGGGTCTGCATTCGCCGCCCTCACGTCCAGTGGCGCGGTGGTGACGTGGGGCGGCGCGGCACACGGCGGTAACTTCAACAACTGTGGTCCGTCCGCCCCGTCGTGCACCACCGCCCCAGCCGGCAGCCTGTCGTCGGGTGTGCGGTCGATCAACGCCACCAACAGTGCCTTTGCAGCGCTCAAAGCCGACGGCACCGTGGTCACCTGGGGAGATAGTGGCGGGAACTCGTCAGCTCCCGTGGGCGGTGCCCTCACCGGCGTCACGGGGCTCGCGGCGACCAATGCCGCATTCGCAGCGCTGAAGTCCGACGGCTCGGTGGTCACCTGGGGCGATGCCGCCTACGGCGGCAACGCGGCCTGCGCACCATCGGCATCGTGCCAGCGCGCAGCCGTCGGCTCATTGTCGAGTGGTGTTGTCACGGTGTTCGCCACCGAGCGGGCCTTTGCCGCCCTCAAGCAGGACGGCTCGGTGGTGGCGTGGGGCGACCCCACCTACGGTGGCGACTCGGCGTGCGTGGTGACGACTGGCTGCATTGCCGCACCGGCGGGAAGCCTTGCCGGTGGTGTCACCCAGATCATGTCCACCTCCAGGGCATTCGTCGCCCGCAAGCAGGATGGATCGGTGGTCACCTGGGGCCTGGCGGCGAATGGTGGCGATTCGTCGGCGCCGGTGGGTGGCGCCCTCACCGGGGTCGCGCAGGTGTTCACCGGCAATTGGGCTGGTGCCGCCCTCACGTCGAGCGGTGCAGTGGTCACGTGGGGCGAGGCGAACGATGGCGGCGACCCCACCTGCGCACCCAGCACCACGTGCAGCCCCGCGCCTGCGGGCAGCCTGTCATCTGGCGTCATCTACATCGCCTCGCCGTTTGTCGATGTGCCTTCGCTGCCTGCAGCGCCCACGGTTCCGTCTGCCGGCAAGGCCGGTGGCAGCACCGGCCCGGCAGCCATTGCCGCGCTTCCCGGTCGCACCACCTGCACCCGGCTTCGCTGCACCACCACCGGGCGCGTACCCATGGGTGCCACCCGGGTCACCCAGGTCGCCTCTCGCACGGCTGGTGCCGCCCGGCGCACAACCGGCGCGCGCGCCACGGCCGCCAGCCGGGTGCGTGGCCGGTGCTCCATCTCGACTGCCCGCCGCACCTACACCTGCAGGGTGCGCCTGGCGCCCGGTCGCTGGGCCATCACCACCAGCGCCCTCACCGGGTCGACGGTCAGCGCGAGGTCGGTGAAGCGGGTGCGTATCGCGCGGGCTGCTGCCCATCGCGCGGTCACCGGCTGACCCCCTGAAGCCGCACATGGCCGCGGTGCGACCATGGCACCCCTTCTCTTGCCACTGCTACCGTCATCCGTGTACGCCAGCGGCTTCACCCGTTGCTGGAGAGCCCACCTTGTCCCCCGGGCACGAGCTCACCGGAGAAGGGCGCCTGAAGGGTCCCACCCGATGCGAACGATCATCCCCAGCCGTCCGTCCGTCCGCCGCGCCGTGAGCGCCGCCCTCGTGCTGCTTGCCCTCGGCGCCCCCGCCGCGATGGCGCAGGGCTTCGGGCCGGCGGAGGACCTGTCGGTGACCGGACAGGATGCCCAGTACCCGCAGTTGGCGGTCGGCGCCGACGGCGCGACCACGGTCACCTGGTACCGCAACAACGGCAGCAACTACATCGTGCAGGCCGCCACGCGCCCCGGGGGCTCATCCACCTTCGGCACCCCGGTCGACCTCTCGGTGGCGGGGCGAAGCGCCTATGACCCCCAGATCGCAGTCGGCCCCGACGGCGCGACCACGGTCACCTGGTTTCGCTTCAACGGCACCAACTACATCGTGCAGGCCGCCACGCGCCCCGGGGGCTCATCCACCTTCGGCACCCCGGTCGACCTCTCGGTGGCGGGGCGAAGCGCCTATGACCCCCAGATCGCAGTCGGCCCCGACGGCGCGACCACGGTCACGTGGCGCCGCTCCAATGGCACCAACGACATCGTGCAGGCCGCCACCCGACCCGCGGGGTCATCGACCTTCGGCACCCCGGTGGACCTCTCGGCGACGGGGCAGAACGCCGATGTACCGCAGGTGGCAGTTGGCCCCGACGGCGCGACCACGGTTGTGTGGACTCGCTCCAACGGCCCCAACACCATCATCCAGGCCGCCACCCGACCCGCGGGGTCATCGACCTTCGGCACCCCGGTGGACCTCT
>JAFMJQ010000047.1 GCA_017853415.1 Thermoleophilia bacterium
CGAGTGGCCCCTACTCGGGGGTGGCCGCCGCCCTGATCCACTCGGGCACGGGCACGGGGGTGCGCCCCTCGCGCTCGATGCACACATGCACCAGCTCGCCCTCGGCGCAGAGCTCGTCACCGCGCAGGAACCTGTGACGGCTGCGGAATGAGGTGGTGCCCACGCCCCCCACCGACGTCTCGATGGTGATCATGTCGTCGAGCAGGATTCGCTGGAGGAACCGGCAGCGGCTCTCGACGATGGGGATGCCCACCCCCTCCTCCAGCAGCCGGGTGAACGGCCAGTCGAGGTCGGCAAGCCACTCGCAGAGGCCGCGATCCATCCACCGGTAGGCGGTGGTGAAGTGGATCTGGCTCACGTCGATCTCGGACATCACGATGCGGCGGGTCTCGCGGCGGATGTGGGGCGAGTGGTCGCTCACGCGTGGGCCTCGGGGTGGGTCACGCGTCCAGCCTACGCGGCTTTTTCCCGCTACGAGCGGGTCGGTGACGGTCGCCAGGCCGCCCGGGGCCCTCCTGGCGGGGGAGCAAACGCCGCGCCCGGGCGTTGATGCAACACGTGCTGCCGGAACATCGGCATGCAATTCCCGTTGCAGAGGAGCAGCTGTGACGCCACACTTCCATGCCCGCGAAACCCCCTGAATGGATACCGCAGGCCCCGACACCCCACGGCTGGCCACCCCAGTGGCCGGCGAGAGCGACCCCGACGCCCGTCGCAGGCTCTGCCTTGCCGCCATGGCCGGCGCGCCTGGCCTGCTGCGCTACGCCGCGCGCTTTGCCCCCTCGCTCGAGGACGCCGAGGACGCCTACCAGCGCGGCATGGAGATCGCGCTCACCAAGGGGCCCATCGGCACGCAGGATGAGTTCATCGCGTGGCTGCACGTGGTCATCCGCAACGAGGCCACCACGCTGGCCCGGCGCCGGGGCCGCGAGACCCCCGCGGGCGACGACATCGAGGTGGCCGTCGATTCCCGCGGCCACGAGGCCCGCGAGCCCGCCGCCGTGGCCGAGTGGCGCGAGCGCTACCGCACCCTGCAGGACGCCATGACCTCGCTGAACGAGGCCGAGCGGGTGTGCCTGCTGCTTCGCACCGCCGGGGTGAGCCGCGCCGAGATCGGATCGATGACCGGCTACACCGACCGCAAGGTGGAGAGGTCGATCGTGCGTGCCCGCAAGCGCCTGCACGCCTGGCACCTCGACCTGGCCAGGGGCGAGAAGTGCGTGAAGGTGCGGGACGCCCTGGAGCGCGTGGCCGACCACGAGGCCGACGAGCGCGAGCGCAAGGTGGTGTCGCGCCACGTGCGCCACTGCGGCGCCTGCCGCGCCACCCTGCGCGCGCGTCGCGAGACCAACGCCGGCATCACCGTGCTCGTTCCCGTGGCGGTGGCGGGCGCCGCGGCCGCAGGCCTGGCCGTTCCCGACACCAGCCCGGCCGTGAGCATCGTCGAGCGCGGCTCCGCCCGCGCGGCGGTCACCGTGGGCCAGGCCTGGCAGGCCATGCTCGATCTCCCCTCGCTCATGACCGCCCGCATGGGAGCCGGGGCCATCGCCGTCACGGTGGCGGGGTTCGCCGGCGTGCCCCTGGTGGCCAAGACCGTGGGCGACGGCCAGCGGCAGGCCACCCAGCCGGTGGCCGCACAGGTGAGCACGGTGGCCAGCGCGTCGGGCATCACCACGGCGCCCGACCCGGGCACGGTGGCGCCGACGACGCCCGGGGCCACCACCACGGGCAGCACCGCGGCGCCCGGATCGCCCGATGCGGCAACTGCCCCGGGCGGCGCGGCCAGCGCCGCGCAGGCCGATGCCCTTGCCGAGATGCAGCGCCTGCGCGCGCAGGCCGACGCCCGCCGCCGCCAGGCCGATGCCCAGGCCCGCCGCGAGCGCGAACGGCGCGCGGCCGCCGCACGCGAGCGCGCCGCGCAGGGCGGCGGCACATCACCGAGTTCATCACGCAGCAACCCGGGGAGCGGCGGCGCGTCCAGCGCGTCGTCGTCATCCCGCCAATCGACCCCCGCCGCGAGCCCCGCGGCGCAACCGCAGTTGGAGTTCGGACCATGACCAATCCACCACGCATCACCATGCCGCGCGCGCTGGCGCTGATCGCCACCGCCAGCGGCGCGTCGCTGGGGCTCGCCCTCATGTGGGCGCCCACCGCGGCCGCCACCGACGGCAACCTCTACCCGCAGGGATCCGCGCCCTTCACCACCGGGTCGATGCTCTCGGCCAGCCAGCCGAACCCCGCCGTGGTGCAGCTGAACGCCGCGGCCACGTCGGCGGCTCCCACCGGAACCCAGTTCTCGATGGGCTGGGGCTGCCCGGTGCCCGGCAGCGAGATCGCCTCGGTGCAGTGGAGCGCGCTGCGCTACGCCGCGGCATCGAGCGCCGGGCTGCAGGTGCTGGCCAACGGCCAGCGGGTGTGGGCCGAGGGCGACAGCGGCATGCCGCAGTCGCCGGCCGGTGGGCGGGGATATGGCCTGGGCCTTCCCGGCGGCTCCTGCGACGTGAAGCTCGAGCTGGTGCAGGGCGAGCGCCGCCAGCAGCATGCGCGTGTGTGGTGGATCGGCGGCACCGGAGCGGTGATCCGCGACGTCGCCCCGCCAAGCGCCCAGGTGGTGAGCACCCCGCCCGGGTGGATCAATGCCTCGGCGCAGTCGGCGCGCATCGGCTGGCAGGCGGCCGACAACTTCGGCAGCGACGGCATCACCGGCCAGCGCGTGCAGGTGGCCGGTGAGACACGCTGGTCGGGCGCGCCCGGGCAGGGCCAGCATGCGGCCGAGGTGTCGCTTGCGGGCCTCGGCGACGGCGCCCACGCCGTGCGGGTGGAGGTGGACGGCGACGGCACGGGCGGGGCGGCGTCGCAGGGCACGATCCGCATCGACCGCACCGCGCCCGACATCGGCGAGCCCGAGGTGGCCTACACGCCCGGCACCACGCGCGGGCAGGTGGCGTTCCAGGCCACCGACGCCACCAGCGGCCTGCAGGCGGCGCGCGCCGAGGTGAACACCATGCCCAACGGATCGACCGCCGGCACGTGGATGCCGGTGGCCAGCGTGGGCGCGGCGTCGGCCGGGCAGCGCATCGCGCGCGCGGTGGGCGCGGGGCTGCCCGACGGCCTGCATGCCTGGCGCGTGGCGGCCACCGACCAGGCGGGCAACGCCACCGAGCAGCTGGCGCCCGATCACCTGGTGGTGGACACCCAGCCCCCGCGAATCTCGATGCAGCCCATCCCGCCCGAGTGGACGTCCACCCTGCCGCTGCAGGTGACCCTCACCGACAACCTCGACCAGCTCATCGGCCTTGGCGACTTCGAGGTGGAGATCAACGCGGCGGGCGACGGCAGCGCGCGCGGCGAGTGGATTCCCATCTCGCAGGAGTCGCTCGCGCCGGGCTACACGCACATGCAGGTGCCGCTCAGCGGCCTGGCCGACGGCGTGCACGTGGTGCGGCTGCGGCTGCGCAACGGCGGGCCCTTCGCCCAGACCCTGGTGACCACCCGCCTCGGGCTGGTGCGCACCGACCTCACCCCACCCGACATCGCACGCGCGGCGCTCACCACGCAGCCCGATGGCCGCATCAAGATGACCTGGTCGGGCGAGGACGCCCGCTCGGGGGTCGAGCGCGTGCGCCTGCAGTGGCTCGATGGCTGGACCTGGCGGGTGATCACCCAGATGCCGGCGTCCGACGGCAGCGGCATCGCCACGGTCGATCCCGACCTCGTGCCCGAGGGCGCCAGCCGCCTGCGCGTGCAGCTCACCGATGCCGCCGGCAACGCGCGCGCAATCGAGGTGGAGGCCCCGCCGCGCGGGCGCCCCGGCACCGGCGGCCCCGGCGCCACCCCGGCGCAGCAGATGGCCGACGCCGCCCGCGAGGGGGTGCTCACCCTGGGTATCCGCGGGGGCGTGCCCGAGCGCGTGGAGGGCCGCGACTACCGCGTGGCCAAGACCGCCGCGGGCAGGCCCGTCACGGTCACCGGCCGGCTGCTCAACCGCGCGGGCCAGGCGCTGGCGGGGTTCACCATGGTGGCCCGGCAGGGCGGGCGCGACCTCGGCGCGGCCATCACCGGCCCCGACGGGTCGTTCGCGCTCACGGCCGTGCCCCTGCGCACCGGCCCCATCGACGTCGGCGTGCCCGATGGGTCGAAGGTGGTGCCCGTGCCCACCGGGCCGGGCGTCGCCGTGCGGCTGACGGCCACCGTCACGCTCGCGGCGTCGCGCACCGAGGCCAGCGCCAAGGGTGCCCCGGTCATCTTCACGGGCAAGATGAGCCCGGCGCCCGGGGCCGAGGGCGGCCGCAAGGCGATCGTGCTCGAGTGGCTCGACCCCTTCCGCAAGGCGTGGCGCCCGGTGGTGAACGCCCGGGCGGCGGCCGACGGGTCGTTTTCGATCCCCTGGCGCTTTCAGGCCAGCGGCCTCACCGTGCCCTTCCGGGTGCGCGTGCCGCGCGAGCGCGGGTGGATGATCGAGCCCGGGGTGTCGAAGGTGATCAGGGTGAGGGTGCGCTAGCGTGATGACCATTCTCAATGGTCATATAAGGGAGAGGCCCGTGGCCACGCGCACGATGTCGATCACCGACGTGAAGACCCACCTGCTCACGCTGGTCACCGAGGTCGGTGACACCGGCGACGAGATCGTGATCACCCGCCGGGGCCGGCCCGTCGCACGGCTGGTGCCCGCTGCATCCGGGCATACGCTCAAGGGCGCGCTGGTGCTGCCCGAGGACATGGCGGCCTACGACCTCAGCGCGGAGTGGGCGGGCAGCGACCTCACGTGAGCGACGCCTGCGTGCTCGACACCTACCCCTGGCTTCACCTCATCGAGGACACCGGGGTGATCCCGCGTAGGGCGCAACGGCTGATCGCCGGGGGGATCACGCTGCACGTTCCCGCGATGTGCCTGTGGGAGGTCGCGATGCTCATCGAGCGCGATCGGGTGACGATCGCCGACCCGCGCATGAGCGCCGAGCGATGGATGCGCGCGGCCCTGGCCGCCCCGTGCGAGGTCGCGCCGCTCACGCCCCGTATCGCCGCCTGCTCGGCCGAACTCGGGAGGGAGGGATTCCACGGCGACCCCGCCGACCGCATGGTCTACGCCACCGCGCGCGTGATGGACCTTCCGCTGATCACGGCCGACGAGAAGATCCACGCCTACGAGACGGGTCTCCCGCGGCGCACCCGGCGCCTCGCCGTGTGGGACTGACCTGGCGGCGTTCCGGCAGTAGCCTGCGGGCATGAGCTCATCTGCCTTCCGCGGCACCTCCGACTACATCGCATCACCCGACCTCCAGGCGGCGGTGAACGTGGCCGTATCCCTCGAGCGGCCGCTGCTGGTGCGCGGCGAGCCCGGCACCGGCAAGACCCTGCTGGCCGAGGCCGTGGCCGAGAGCCTGGGCATGCGCCTCATCACCTGGCCGGTGAAGAGCACCACCCGCGCGCAGGACGGCCTCTACGTGTACGACACCGTGCAGCGCCTGTACGACAGCCAGTTCGGCGAGGGCGACCCGGCCGACGTGGCCAAGTACATCCGCCTGGGCCAGCTGGGCGAGGCCTTCGCCGCACCCGAGCGCGTGGTGCTGGTGATCGACGAGGTCGACAAGGCCGATCTTGAGTTCCCGAACGACCTGCTGTGGGAACTCGACCGCATGAGCTTCCACATCCCCGAGACCGGCGAGACGGTGTCGGCCAGGCAGCGCCCGGTGGTGATCATCACGTCCAACGCCGAGAAGGAACTCCCCGATGCCTTCCTCAGGCGCTGCGTGTTCCACTACATCGCGTTCCCCGACCCGGCGCAGATGGAGCAGATCGTGCGGGTGCACCACCCGGACGTGCAGGAGAAGCTCCTTCGCCAGGCGATGGAGGGCTTCTACCTGCTGCGCGAGCTCGACGGCCTGCAGAAGCGCCCGAGCACCTCGGAGCTCGTCGACTGGGTGCAGGCCCTGGCGGTGGGCGGCATCGACCCCGACACCATCGTGGATGAGCTCCCCTTCATGGGCGTGGTGCTGAAGAAGCAGGCCGATCTCGACATCGCCCGCAGGCACATGGCAATCCGCGCCCGGCGCGCGGCCATGCAGCAAGACCGGTAGCCCGGGTGTTCGAGGGCCTCTTCACCGCGCTGCGCGACGAGGGGGTGCCCGTGGCGCTGGACGAGTGGCTGATGCTGCACGAGGCCCTCGAGCGCGACCTGCACGAGAGCACGCTCTCGGGCTTCTACCTGATGTCGCGCGCGGTGCTGGTGAAGGACGAGGCCCACTACGACGGCTTCGACATCGCCTTCGCCCGCTACTTCTCGGGCCTCGAGCCCGCGGGCGACGCCGTGGACGACCGCGTGTGGAAGTGGCTCGAGGAGAACCCGCACTTCCTGCACATCTCGGAGGACCAGCGCAGGCGCCTCGACGAGATGCGCGACCAGCTCGAGCTCGACGAGCTGCTCGAGAAGCTCAAGGAGAAGCTCGAGAAGCAGGAGGAGGAGCACCACGGGGGCTCGGAGCACATCGGCACGGGCGGCACCTCGCCATTCGGGCACTCGGGCTACCACCCGGGGGGAATCCGCATCGGCGGCCAGGGCCGGTGGAAGACCGCCATCCAGACCGCCGGCGAGCGCCGGTGGCGCGACCTTCGCACCGATCACGAGATCGGCACCCGCGACTTCGGCGTGGCGCTGCGCCGCCTTCGCCAGCTCTCCACCCGGCTGGACGGCCCGGCCACCGAGCTCGACGTCGACGACACCATCCGCCAGACCGCCGACCACGCCGGCCAGCTGCGCCTGGCGTTCCGCCGCCCCCGGCGCAACAGCGTGCGCGTGCTGCTCATGCTCGACGTGGGCGGATCGATGGATGAGCACATCCTGCTGCTCGACCGCCTGTTCAGCGCCATGCACCAGGCCAGCCACTTCCGCGACCTGCAGGTGCGCTTCTTCCACAACTGCGTATACGACCGCGTGTACACCGAGCCCAGCCTGCACCCCAGGCGCTCCGAGAACACCCTGCACCTGCTGGCCCAGCTCGACCCCGACTACAAGCTGGTGATGGTGGGCGACGCCTGCATGGCACCCACCGAGCTTCTCGTGCCCGGCGGCGCAATCGACTACCAGTACATGAACGAGGAGCCGGGGGCGCAGTGGCTGGAGCGCCTGGAGGAGCACTTCTCGCACGCCGCGTGGCTCAACCCGCACCCCAAGCGCTGGTGGGAGACCATTCACGGCGCCTACACGCTCAGCATCGTGCGCTCGATCTTCCCGATGTTCGAGCTGTCGGTGGACGGCCTCGACCAGGCCGTGCGGTACCTCATGGTGCGGCGCTAGGGCGTGGCGGTCTAGCGTGCCGGGCGTGCGCACGCGCCTCACAGCCCTCCTCGCGGTGCCGGTCATGGCCATGGCCGCGGTGACCACCGCGCCAATGGCCCAGGCCGCGCCCAACGACGTGATCGCCGACTACTTCGTGGACGGCCAGCTGAACGGCAGCTACTCGGTGGACGATCTTCGCGCGGCGCTGCAGTTCGCGCAGAAGCGCGTGGGCACCGGGGCGCAGTACTCGGCGTTCGCCGACATCATCAGCCAGGCGATCACCGGCGACCTGGCGGGCACATCGAGCGCGGCCGCCGAGGAGCAGCTTCAGGCCCAGACCAAGCGCCCCGGGCAGAAGGTGACGCCGCCGCCCGCGCCGGTGACCACCGCGCCCGACGACGGCCTGCCCACCCCGCCCCCGAGCGACCCCAGCGACCAGCTGCCGGCGGCCGTGCCCATCATGGGCTTCGTGGCCCTGGGCCTTGTGGCCATCGGTGCGTTCTCGGCGCTCTGGCGCCGGCGCCGTCGCCGCTGACGCGCGCCGGTAGCCTGCCCGGGAGTCCGCCACCAGAAGGAGTCCCGTGACGCCACCCGGCCCGCCCTCGATCGACATCCTCGCCCTCGGCAACGCCATCGTCGACGTGCTCAGCCACGTGGACGACGCCGTGGTGGATGGCCTGCCCGTCAACAAGGGGGGCATGACCCTCATCGGCGCCGTGGAGGCGCAGGATCTCTATGGCGTGCTGGGCCCGGGCATCGAGTGCTCGGGCGGGTCGGCCGCCAACACCGTGGTGGGCGCGTCGATGCTGGGGGCGCGCACGGCGTTCATCGGGCGCGTGCGCGACGACCAGCTGGGCACGGTGTTCACGCACGACATCCGCGCGGCGGGCGTGCGCTTCGACACCCCTCCCGCCGCCGACGGCCCCGACACCGCCGTGTGCATGGTGATGGTCACCCCCGACGCCCACCGCACCATGTGCACCCACCTGGGGGCGTCCATCGAGCTCGGGCCGGACGACGTGGACGAGGCCCTGGTGCGCGAGTCGGCGGTGCTCTACCTCGAGGGCTACCTGTGGGATCCCTCCGGCGCACGCGAGGCCATGCGCCGGGCAATCGCCGTCGCCAGGGACGAGGGCCGCGCCGTGGCGCTGTCGCTGTCTGACCCCTTCTGCGTCGACCGCCACCGCGCCGACTTCCTCGACCTTGTGGACAACGACGTCGACCTGCTCTTCGCCAACGAGCACGAGCTCACGTCGCTGTATGGCACCGACGACCTCGACAGGGCCTTCAACGAGGTGATGCCGCTGGTGAAGGTGGCGGCGGTGACGCGCGGCGAGCACGGGGCGGTGATCGTGGGCGACGGCGAGACCCACTTGGTGCCCGCCGAGCCGGTGGCGCAGGTGGTGGACACCACCGGGGCGGGCGACCTGTTCGCCGCGGGGTTCCTGGCCGGCTGGACCCAGGGCCGCAACCTGCACGACTGCGGCCGCATGGGCGCCGTGGCGGCGGCCGAGGTGATCAGCCACATCGGCGCGCGGCCCGAGGCCGACCTGCGGGCGCTGATGGCCGAGCGCGTGCCCGCGTAGCGGTCCCTCACCCCGGTACGCTGGCGACAATGGACGCCGCCGTGCTCTTCGACGCCACTCCGCTCGACCGCGACCACGCGGCACGGGGCATCGGCGCGGCCGTGCGCGGGATGGCCGAGGGGCTGGCGGCGCTGCCCAACGACGAGCGCCCGGCGTTCCTGGTGGCGGGCGACGGCGAGAACGCCCCGCTCATCCCCGAGCGCTATTCGGTGCGCTGGCCGGCCTTCCGCATGCGGCGCGTGCCCGACCCCTGGCCCCTGGCCCACGTGGAGCGCCGGGTGCGCCAGTTGGCCCCGCGGCTGTTCCACGCCACGCAGGCCGAGCTGCTGCCCGCGGGCGTGCCGAGCGTGGTGACGCTCTACGACCTCATCCCCGCGGCCTACCCCAAGCTTTTCCTGTCCGGTGCGGGGCGAAAGGCCGAGGCAACGGCCTATCGTCGGTGGATGAAGCGCCTGCCCCACGCCCGCCTGCTGCTGTGTATCTCTCAGGAGACCGCAGACGACGCCGTGGCGCTGGCGGGTGCCGACCCCGCCCGCGTGCGCGTGGTGCCGCTGGCAGCCCCGCCCGAGGCCATGCCTGCAGGCGAGGTGCCCGCCGACCCGTACATCCTCATGAGCGGCGGCCTGGAGCCCCACAAGAACCCGTGGCCGGTGATCGGCGCGCTGGCGCTGCTGCCCGAGCCCCTGCGGCTGGTGATGACCGGCCCGTGGGGCGGCCGCCGCGTGCGCATGGTGCGCGACTACGCCCAGCGCGAGGGCGTGCTGCACCGCATCGACCTCCTGGGCCACGTGCCGGCATCGCGCCTGGCGGCCCTGCGCCAGGGCGCCGTGGCCGTGGTGGTGCCCAGCCTGAAGGAGGGCTTCGGCCTGCCGGTGCTCGAGGCCATGCAGGCGGGCGTTCCGATAATCGCCAGCGACACCCCGGCGCTTCGCGAGGTGGGCGCAGACGCCGCGCGGTATGAGGACCCCTTCGACGCCGCCGGCTGGGCCGACGCCATCGCCGAGGCCTGGCAGGAGCCCGAGATCAGGAAGTCGTCGGCCATCGGCGGGCCCTCGCGCGCGCAGCAGTTCTCGTGGGATCGCACCACCGAGCTCATCATGCAGGCCTACGACGAGGCCCTGGCGTCGTGAGCCGCACGCCACCCCACCGCGCACGCCCGCTGGTGATGGTCGACCAGCGCCTGGCCCGGCGCCGGCGCACGGGAATCGCGCGCGTGATCACCCAGACCCGCGAGGCCATGGCCGCCAACCCCCCCACCGACATCGACGTGGTGTGGGTGAACGGCCCGCGCGGGCTGCCGCGCCGCAACGCGCTCACCAGCGTGGGCAACCTCATCATCGACATGCTGTGGCTGGGCGTGATGCTGCCGCGCAAGGCCCGCCAGCGCGGGGCCAGCCTCATCCACGTGCCCATGAACTGGGGCCCGCTGCGCGGGGGCACGCCCACCACGGTGATGATCCAGGACCTCGCGTTCGAGCGCATGCCCCAGGCGTATCCCCGGGGGTTCCGCGCGTGGGCGTCCATCATCGGGCGGCGCACCGCGAAGCGCGCACGGCTGGTGATGGCCACCACCGAGGCCGGCGCCCAGGACATCGGCGAGATCTACCGGGTGCCGCGCGACCGCATTCGCGTGGTGCACCTGGGCACCACCGGCGACGCCAGCGACTTCCAGCCCATCCGCGAGCCCTTCGTGCTGGCGGTGGGGGAGTTCGAGCCGCGCAAGCGGGTGGTGGAGCTCATGCGCGGGCACGACCGCTACTTCGCCACCGCGCCCACCTTCCCGCCCATCTGCCGGCTGGTCATCGCAGGTGCCGGCGGCAGCCAGGAGGCCGAGGCGCATGAGCGCTGCGGCGTGGGCTGCGATCTCCTGGGCTTCATCAGCGACGACGAGCTGCACGAGCTCTATCGCCGGGCCACGCTGTTCGTGAGCCTGTCGGCATACGAGGGGTTCGGCCTGCCGATCGTGGAGGCCATGGCGCACGGCTGCCCGGTGCTGGTGGCCGACAACTCATCGCAGGCCGAGGTGGCGGGCGATGGGGCGTTCCTCATCCACGACGCCTCGCCCGAGGGCATCGCCGCCCGGCTGGAGGAGGTTCTGGCCGACCGCGACGAGCTCGCGCGCCGCGGCGAGGCCGCACGTGCGCGCGCCGCCGAGCTGTCGTGGAGCGAGACCGCCCGCAAGACCGCCGACGTGTGGCGCGAGGCCCTGGGCCTGCCCGGGTGATGGCGCCATGAGGGTGGCGGTGGATGCCCACGCGGTGGCCCAGCCCACGCCGGGCGACGCCGGCAACGCGCGGTGGATCGAGAGCCTCATCCACGCCCTGGTGGGCACCGCGGGCCCCGACGACTCGGTGCTGGCCATGATCGCCCACGACCAGGCACGCGAGCGCATCGATCCCGCCGTGCCGCTGGTCGAGGTGACCGATCGCAACGTGCCGCGCCTGCTGCGCGGCGCGCCGCACGTGATGGAGCGCGCCCGCGCCGACATCGGGGTGTTCAACTACGTGGTGCCGTTCCGCGGCCGCACCCCAAGCGCCGTGGTGGTGCACGACGCCGCGTTCGTCACCAACCCCCACTGGTTCAGCCGCCGCGACCGCGCGATGCTCGGCACCCTGGTGCCGCGGGCCATCGCGCGCGCCGACGTGGTGATCGGCGTGAGCCACGCCGAGGCCGAGGAGATCACCACGATCTTCGGCATCGACCCCGCCAAGGTGCACGTGGTGCGCACCTACCCCGCGCCGGTGTTCACGCCCGACCCCTCGGGCGACGCCGCCAACCGCGTGTTCGCGCGGTTCGGGCTCAGGCGCTACGTGCTCGCCGTGGGTGACATCCACCCCCGCAAGAACATCAGCGCGCTGGCCCGCGCCATGGCCCTGATCGGCGACCGCGACCTGGAGCTCGCGCTGGTGGGCCGCCCCGCACTTGGCGGCGAGCAGATCGTGAAGGGCGCCAACGCCCACTGGCTGGGCCGCGTGGACGACGACCAGCTTGCCGACCTCTACCGCGCCGCCGCGGTGGTGGCGGTGCCGTCGCTGTATGAGGGCTTCGGCCTGCCGATCCTCGAGGCCATGGCCTGCGGGGCGCCGGTGGTGGCCAGCAACCGCGGGGCCATGCCCGAGATCGCCGGCGAGGGCGCCATCACGTGCGACCCCACGCCCAATGCGCTTGCCGAGGCGATACGCGAGGCCCTGGATTCCGCCACGGCCGACCGCCTCAGGGCGGCCGGGGTGGCGCAGGCGGCGCAGTTCGGCGAGCAGGCCATGGGCCAGGCGGCGTGGGCGGCCCTGCGCGCAGGGGCACGCGTGTAACCACGCTGCGCCCGGGCGATGTGGCCGATCACCGCCCGGGCGATACTTCGCGGGTGAACCCCCGCGCACTGAGGATCATCATCGAAGCCGCCCTCGTGGTGGCCGGCTTCACCCTGCTCGCGGTGCTCATCACCTGGCCGGCCGCCGCCCACGCCAACAGCATCCTCCCCACGCAGGGAATCCCCTGGGATCCCGCCGGCTTCACCTGGGACCTCTGGCAGCGGCTGCAGGACGGCCTGCCGCTGTTCGGCACGGGGTCCACCGACCTGGTCGCCCCGTTCACCATCCAGTACCCGGCGGCGTTCAACCTGGTGCAGCTGGCGTTCTACGGGCCGGCGGTGGCCATCGCAGCGGTCAGCACGCCGGTGTTCGCGATGAACGTGATGATCATCTCGGGCATCGCCTTCAGCGGCATGGCGATGTACGCCCTGGTGCGCTGGCTGGGGTGCGGGCCGGGCGTGAGCACCTGGGCGGGGGCGGCCCTGGCAATCGCCCCCTACGTGGTGGGCAAGGCGGTGGTGCACGCGGTCATGGTCAACGTGGCGTGCTTCCCGCTGCTCATCCTCGCCTGCCTGTGGTGGAACGAGCGGCCCAGCTGGAGGCGCGCGCTGGCCGTGGTCGGGGCCTTCGCCCTGGCCTTCACCACCACCGCCTACTACGGGCTCATGGCCATGGTCATCGTGCTGGTGGTGTGCGGCTGGGGCGTCATCGCCCGCGGGCGCGGCGGGGCGTGGCGGCGCTCGTCGGCGCAGGGCGGCGTGCTGGCCGCGATGCTCGGGGTGCTCGTGCTGGTGCCCATCGCCATATCGGTGGCGTCGAGCAGCGTTCCCACCCCTGCGCGAAGCAGCGCCGAGCTCGCCGACTTCGGTGCGCGCCCCATGGACTTCCTCACGCCGCCCCCCGGCGGCTGGCTCGCCCGGGGCGTGGATTCCGCCTGGACCGGCAACCTCGACTCCACCGGTGAGCAGCTCATCCTCTACGTGGGCATCAGCGTGCTCATCGTCGCGCTCGCGGCGATGGTGCTGGCGTGGTGGCGCCCCGCCCTGCTGGGATCACCGCGGGCCATCACCACCGCCCGCATCGGCTCGGTGCTGGCCGCCGTGCTCGCATGGTTCTCGCTCGCGTGGCCGCTGGCCATCGGCCCGGTGCCGATCCCCGTTCCCTCCATCGCCATCTGGCAGGTGCTCCCCGAGGTGCGGGCCTTCGCACGCTTCGCCGCGCCCCTTCTCGTGGTGCTCATCGCCGTGGGCGCCCTGGCCATCGCCGCACTCGCACGCCGTGGCGGCCCGGTGTGGCGCAACTCCATAATCGCCGCGGCGCTCCTCATCACCGGAGCCGACCTCATGACCGGCCTGCCCGTGGTCACCTCTCCGCCCGCCACCGCCGACAGCCAGGGGCCCGCCGACCGCGCGAGCTGGGCATGGCTGCGCGACCAGCCGACCCCGGGATCCGTGGTGGAGTACCCCACCGGCCCCTACCGCAACGTCCCCGAACTCGAGCAGATCCGGCACGTGTGGCAGATCGGCCAGATCATCCACGGGCGACCCGTGCTCAATGGCTTCGGGCCGATGGGGCAGCCGGTTGACGCCCGCAGCGTCGACCTCGCCCGACAGGTGGGCGACCCCTCGTTGCCCGGAACGGCAGAGGACCTGGCGACGGCGGGCATCGCATTCGCCAC
>JAFMJQ010000140.1 GCA_017853415.1 Thermoleophilia bacterium
ACCCAGGTGGCCACCCTGCGCGCCCACGGCGTGAGCCCCCCTGCCCGTGCCCACCTGATCCTCGAGGAAAGCGTGGCCGTGCCCCGCCCGCGCGGCACCACGGGAGGCGTGGCGGTCATCCGCCCGCACGAGGCTGCTTCGTTAGGTGCCAGGCACGTAACCGTTGTCGGGCTCTCCGCCGGCACGCTGCCCGCGCCCCCTCCCGCCTCGCCCTTCGCCGGACGCGCGCTGCTCGACGCCCAGCCCCTGCTTCGCCCCCGCGACCAGCACACCGACTTCGCCTGCGCGGTGGCCACGGCCAGCAGCGCCCTCACGCTCATCCGCCAGCCCCAGGGGGCAGACGGAATCGAGCGCGAGCCCTCGCCGTGGTTCATCCAGGCGGCGCAGGGTGAGGAGCCCGAGCAGGTGAGCGCCCGCGATGGCCGCGCGCCGCGCCGCCTCATGCAGGCCCGCGCCCGCGCAGGCCTTGCCGACCCCGCGCCCGTGGCCCAGGCCCTGGACGCCCTTGCGCGCCATCGCCGCCCGCCGGAATTTCCCGGCAGCACCCGCGACCAGATATCGGTGACCACCCTCGAGGAGTACCTGCGCTGCCCCCTGGGCTGGATGGTGGGCCGCCACATGCGCCCGTGGGGCCGCGGCAGCGTGAACATGCACATGGGCAACGTGGCCGACCACGCCATGGAGGCCGCCATGAACCTGGGCGGCAAGCGGCCGGTGCAGAAGGCATCCGTCGCTGACCGCGTGAAGCACGCCCTTGCGAGCATCCCCGCCGACGACGAGTGGGCGCTCGTGCCCCGCGACCGGCGCGACATGCTCACCGGCTGGGTGGAGGCCACCTGCCGCAAGTACTTCGACCCCGAGTACATGCACGAAATCGCCCCGGGCTGGCGCCCCGTGGCCGCCCAGGTGCGCCTGCAGAGCCGCATCATCGTGGACGGCTTCACCGTCACGGGCGTGGCCGACCGCGTGGACCTCACCGACTGGGGCGTGCTGGTGATCGACTGGAAGCTGCAGCGATCGATCCAGATCCCCGACAACTCCAGGCGCGGCGACGAGCTGCAGAAGGGCCTCTACCCCCTCATGGCCGCGGGCTCGCCCGAGCTCAGCCTGCCCCGCGACATCCTGGGGTTCCTCTACGTGAGCATCGCCCACCAGGATCACGTGGGCAGCACCACGCGCGAGGTGGGCGGCGGCGGCGCTGTGGACGACCTCTGGGCCGCCGACAGCGCCCGTGCCAAGGAGCGGGCATCGCTGGCCTGCCACGGAATACGCGACCAGCAGGTGTGGGACACCGGCGAGTATTGCGACGCCCCCTGGTGCGGCCACCGGCTCATCTCCACCACCGCATGGGGAAGCGAATGAGCGCGCACGACTACGGGCTGTCGGCCACGCAGGCCCTGGCCCTCGAGGCCGAGGGCAACTTCGCGCTCACCGCCGGAGCCGGATCGGGCAAGACCCACACCCTCACCGCCCTGGTGGCGCGCGATCTCATCGAGCACGACATCGCGCCCGAGGACATCCTCGTGTGCACCTTCACGCGCGCGGCCGCCGCCAACGTGACCGCCCGCATCGAGCAGCGCCTGCTGCAGCTGGCGCCCGGGCGATCGGGCGAGGCCACGCTTCGCCTGATGTGCGGCACCATCGATTCGGTGTGTGGCCGCCTGGTAGCCGAGCGCGCCCTCGACCTCGGCATACCCATCAGCCTCAGCCCGGGTGATGAGCGCGAGCTCGTGCCCCTTCGCCATGAGGCCGCGGCCCGTGTGCTGAACGAGCTTCCGCCCGAGGCCGTCACCGTGCTGCGCACCGCCTTCAGCCCCTTCCCCAACAAGCTGGGCGAGGAGATCCAGGCGTTCCACGACCGCGCCATCCGCCTGCGGGTGGACGTGAACGAGCTGCACGTGCCGCCTGCCAACCCGCCCACGCAGGCCGAGATCGACGACGTCATCGCCACCATCAGGAAGATCCTCGCCGACGGGCGGGCGAACAAGCGCGCCACCGAGAGCTTCACCAGCGACCTCGCGCTGCTCGAGGCCGGGCGCATCATGGATACCCGCGGCAAGCCCGGCAGGGTCATCGGCGACCTGCAGCCCCTGCTCGAGACGGCCAAGGCCGGCATGACCGACCTCAAGCAGCGCACCATCGATGCCGAGCTTCGCCCCGCTGCCGTGGCCATCGCCGGGGCGCTGCGGCTGTATGACAGCCACTACCGCACGCTCAAGCGCGAGCACGGAATCGCCGACTACACCGACATCGCCGAGCTGGCGCTTCGCCTGGGCGAGCTGCCCCACCCCCGCAGGTTCCGGCGGGTGTACGTCGATGAGGCCCAGGACACCTCGCCCCTGCAGATGGACGTGCTCACCTCGCTCGTGGCCCCCGGCGGCGCGCTGGTGCCCGTGGGTGATGCCAACCAGAGCATCTACGGCTTCCGCGACGCCGATGTGGGCGTGTTCCTCGACCTGGTCGAGAGCGACGACATGGGCAACGCCACCCTCGACGAGAACTACCGCAGCCAGCCCGCGGTGCTCGCCGGCATCAACGCGCTCGCCCGGCTGATACTCGACCAGCCCGAGGGCTCACCCATGCTGCGCCGCGGCGCCGACGCCCTTGTGGAGATGAAGCCCGCCGCCCGGCTGAAGGATCCGCCCATCGAGCACCCGGCCATCGACGTGCTCTACCTCATCGGCGACCGCAAGCAGCCCACCGCCACCGAGGAGGCCCGCATGGCGGTGCCGGCGATCCTCGACCGCGCGCACCAGCTGGGCCTCGATCTCAGCGACATCGCGATCCTCTGCCCCACCAACCAGTACCTCGGCATCTACGCCGGCGAGCTCAGGCGCCTGGGCATCCCCTCCCTCAGCCTGCAGAGCGGCGGCCTGCTGGAGCGCCCTGAGTGCCAGGACCTGCTCAGCTACCTCGAGCTCCTCCTCGACCCCGCCGACCAGGAGAGCTTCATGCGGGTGGTCACCAGCCCCATCGCGGGGCTGTCGGCGCCCGAGGTGATGTCGGTGCTCAAGGAGCACCGGGTGAAGTGGGATGAGCGCACCCAGGCCCCCGACCCGGCAATCGACAGCCTGGCCCTCACGCATCCCGAGGTGTTCAACGCCCACCAGCGGGTGG
>JAFMJQ010000141.1 GCA_017853415.1 Thermoleophilia bacterium
AGGGGGTGGGGGCCGCGCTGTACCGCGAGTTCGGGCGGCGCGCCGCGCAGCGGGGCTGCACGCGCATCCGGGCGCTTGCCGCACCGGGCCGCGAGGGGTCGATCGCCTTCCACCGCGCGCTCGGGTTCGAGGGTCCACTGGTGCAGGGCTACCTCGGCCCGGGCGAGGATCGCATCGTGTTCGAGCGTCCCCTTCCGGTGCCGTGACGACCCTGCCCGTCCCCGCCCCGGGCGAGGAGTCCGACTTCGTCGCCCGGCACCTCCGCGGGCTGTTCTCCGGCGAGGTCACCCGCTCTGCCCGGTTCCGCGGTGGTCAGGTTGCCGCCGACACCGCCCTGGCGTCGTTCGACGTGCGCGGGTACGCGGCCCGGCGCAGCGAGGTCTGGCCGCCGTCCCGCCGTGGCGCCTCGGGGCTCTCGCCGTGGATCCGCCATGGGCTCATCACCCTGCCGCGTGCGTGGGCCCACGTGGAGGGCGGCCCCGCGCGCGATGTCGAGCGCTTCCGCGACGAACTGCTGTGGCAGGAGTACGCACGCCACGTGTACGCGCGCATCGGGGCCGGTATCGGGCGCGACCTGCGGGCCGCGCAGGCACTCTGGGGCAGCGCATCCGAGCCCGGGCACGCCCTCGACAGGCGCATGGCGTGCATCGACCTGGTGCTCGGGGAGCTCGACCGTGACGGGTGGATGGTGAACCAGTCGCGCATGTGGATCGCCTCGCAGTGGAGTGTGCGGCACGGGCTGTCGTGGCAGCGCGGGGAGCTCTGGATGCGCCGCCGACTGCTCGACGGCTCCCGCGCCGCCAACGCCCTCGGCTGGCAGTGGACCGCCGGCACGGCCACGGGGCGCCCGTACGGGTTCTCGCGGCAGCAGGTCGAGCGCCGTGCACCCGGTACGTGCTCCGGGTGTTCGCTCTCCCGGGCATGCCCCATCGGCGACTGGCCCCCCGATGGTGCCGTGGATCGGCTGGCACCGTCGCCGCTGCTCGCGCGGGATCCGGACCACGAGGCCACGGCAGGGCCCTTGGGGCCCGAGGGGGGCGGCGATGTGGATGCCGTGTGGATCACGGCGGAGTCCCTGGGCGACGGCGATCCGGCCCTCGTGGCCCACCCTGACGCGCCCGCCATGTTCGTGTTCGACGAGGGCTACCTCGACCGGTTCCGCCCGATGGCCACCCGGCTGGTCTTCATCACCGAGTGCCTGGCCGACCTCGCGACGCGCCGGCCCGTGGAGGTGCACCGCGGCGATCCCGTGGCCGTGCTGGCCGGCAGGCGCGTGGCGGCCACCTACACGCCCGTGCCCGGGTGGAGCGCGCGGGCTGCGGCGATCGCACCCGTTGCCGTGCACCCCTGGCCCTGGCTCAGGCGTCCGGGCCCGGGCAGCGTGGCCTCGTTCAGCGCGTGGCGGGGAGTCAGGCGGGAAGGGCGGCGAGGAGCGCGGCGACCTCGCGGCTGAGCGACCCGCCCCGCCAGGGGTCCATCGCGCATTTCTGTTGCCGGCGTGGCCGGTCGGTGTAACAACCTCGATTTGGGCACAGCGATCGGGAGCGGTGGTAGAAGTATCGAGATGACCGGTCGTTCCCCCCGACTCCCCGCCCTTCTTGCTGTTGGCCTCGTGGCCGCTGTTGCCCTGCCCGTGACCCTGCAGGCAGCGCCAGCAGTTCGCGCACCGGTGGTCACCGGCGATGCCCGGGTGGGCGCCACCCTCACCGCATCGGTGGCAACACCGGCGGCCAAGGGGACGACATACCTTTTCCAGTGGCAGACCCAGAAGAAGGTGACCGTCAAGAAGAAGACGGTGATCACGTGGGTGGCCATCTCCGGGGCGGGCAAGGCCACCTTCGTGCCTCCTGCTGGGCTCAAGGGCGTAAAAGTGCGTGCGTGCGTGAAGGCCAAGGGGGCGCGGTCCGCCTGGAAGTGCTCAGGCGCCAAGGTCGTTTCTGCAGCACTTTCGGGCACAAGTCCATCCGGAGCAGCGCCGGCACCTGCAACGCCGGCACCCGCATTGCCCGACCCGCTCAGCATCAATTACTTCACCCAGCGGTTCATCAGCGGATCGGCGAGCACGCTCCTTCCGGCAACCACCACCGGTGGGTCAGGGACAAAGCGCTTCGAGGTACGTGCGGGCACGCTCCCGGACGGGGTTACCTTCGACCAGGGAACCGGCACCTTCACCGGCCCCACGGCCTCGGCGTGGAACTTCAGGGCCACCCAGATCGCCGCAGGCGGTTCCCACACCTGTGCGCTCACCACCTCCGGGGGCGTCAAGTGCTGGGGGGCTGGCGCCCTTGGCCAGCTCGGCAACGGCGCAACGCCCACCGCCCAGAGCACCCCGGTGGATGTGGTTGCCACAGGGCAGAGCCAGGGCGGCACCCCCCTTGCCGGCATCACCCAGATCGCCGCAGGCGGCACCCACACCTGTGCGCTCACCACCTCCGGGGGCGTCAAGTGCTGGGGGGCTGGCGCCCTTGGCCGACTCGGCAACGGCGCAACGTCCAACCACAGCACCCCGGTGAATGTGGTTGCCACCGGGCAGAGCCAGGGCGGCACCCCCCTTTCCGGCATCACCCAGATCGCCGCAGGCGGCACCCACACCTGCGCGCTCACCACCTCCGGGGGCGTCAAGTGCTGGGGGTATGGCGGCGATGGCCAGCTCGGCAACGGCGCAACGCCCAACCAGAGCACCCCGGTGAATGTGGTCGCCACAGGCCAGAGCCAGGGCGGCGCCCCCCTTGCCGGCATCACCCAGATCGCCGCAGGCGGCTACCACACCTGTGCGCTCACCACCTCCGGGGGCGTCAAGTGCTGGGGGTATGGCGGCGATGGCCAGCTCGGCAACGGCGCAACGCCCAACCAGAGCACCCCGGTGAATGTGGTCGCCACAGGCCAGAGCCAGGGCGGCGCCCCCCTTGCCGGCATCACCCAGATCGCCGCAGGCGGCTACCACACCTGTGCGCTCACCACCTCCGGGGGCGTCGAGTGCTGGGGGTTTGGCTACTACGGCCAGCTCGGCAATGGCGCGACATCAGACCAGAGCACCCCGGTGGATGTGGTTGCCACAGGGCAGAGCCAGGGCGGCACCCCCCTTGCCGGCATCACCCAGATC
>JAFMJQ010000142.1 GCA_017853415.1 Thermoleophilia bacterium
TCGATGACGGCGTCGAGCTGGGCCTCGTCCATCTCGGGCGGCAGGTACACGGTGAGGATCGCCAATTCGGACTCCTCCTTGGTGGCGAGGTCCTCGCGGCCCGCGGCCCGGAACTGCTCGATGCTCTCCTTGTGCTGCTTGGCGATGGAGCGCACCACCTTGATCTCATCCTGCTCGTCGAGATCGGCCTTCTTCTCGATGCGGGCGTTCTTGAGGGCCGCGAGCACGCGCCGCACCACGCCGAGGGTGTCCTTCTCCCCCGCCTTCATGGCGGCCTTCATGTCGTCGGTGAGGCGCTGCTCCAGGCTCATGCGCGTCGCCTAGGCCGAGAGGCCGGCGAGGTAGGCCCGGTAGGCCGGCTCGTCCATGAGGGCGTCCATCTCCGACGGGTCGGACAGCCGCACCTTGATGAGCCAGCCGTCGCCGTAGGGGTCGGAGTTCACGAGCTCGGGGGCGTCGCTGACCTTGTCGTTGACGGCGATCACCTCGCCGGATGCCGGCGCGATGATGTCGCTCACGGCCTTCACCGACTCGAGCTCGCCGTAGGAGCTTCCCGCGGTGACGGTGTCGCCCACGGCGGGCGGGTCGTAGTAGACCACCTCGCCGAGGGCGTCCTGGGCGTACCAGGTGACGCCGAAGGTGGCCTCGTCGCCATCCACCCGCGCCCAGTCGTGCTCGGGGTGGTAGCGAAGCTCTGCGGGATAGGTCTCGTCGCTCACGAGTGATGCTCCTTGCGCGGTGATGAATCGACCATCGGCAGGGCCACGACCTCTGCCGTCTTCGGCTTGCCTCGCACGTCGACCATGAGGCGGGTGCCCCGTTCGGCGTGCTCGGATGAAACGTACGCGAGTCCGGCGCCCACGCCGAGGGACGGCGACAGGGTGCCGCTGGTGACGGTGCCCACCTGGGCGCCGTCGACGAGCACGGGGCAGCCCCCGCGGGGGATGCCCCTCTCGGTGAGCATGATCCCCACCAGGCGCTCGGGCGTGCCCTGCGCGGCCTCGCGCTGCATGCGCTCGGCGCCCGGGAAGCCCCCGTGCTTCAGGTCGCAGGCCCACTTGAGGCCGGCGGGGATGGGCGTGCGATCGCGCGAGAGCTCGTTGCCGTAGAGCGGGTAGCCCATCTCGAGGCGCAGGGTGTCGCGCGCGCCGAGGCCCGCGGGGTCGGGGCGGTCGGGTGTGCCCATGAGGGCGTCCCATATGGCGGGGGCGGCGTCGGCGTCGCACATGATCTCCACGCCCGGCTCGCCGGTGTATCCGGTGCGCGCCACCAGGCAGGGCACGCCGGCCACGTGGGCCTCGGTGGCCTCCATGTAGGCGAGCGAGAACGGCTCGGGCGACGCCACGGGCGTGAGGGCCTTGGCCCACGCAGGCCCCTGCAGGGCGAGCATGCCGACGTCGGGCGATCGGTTGATCACCTCGATGCCGTCGGGTGCCTGGCCCACGATGCGCGCGAAGCAGGCGTCGATGTTGGAGGCGTTCACCACGAGCAGGAAGCGATCGAGCAGGGCGTAGGCCAGGAGGTCGTCGATGACCCCGCCGTCGTCATCGGGCAGCAGGGTGTACTGCGCCTGCCCCGGCCCGATGCGCGTGATGTCGTTGGTGAGGGTGGCCTGCAGGAAGTCCCTGGCCCCGGCCCCCACCACCTCGATCTGGCCCATGTGCGAGACGTCGAACAGCCCGCAGCGCTCGCGCACGGCCAGGTGCTCGGCACGCACGCCCAGGTACTCCACGGGCATCTCCCAGCCCGCGAAGTCCACGATCTTCGCCCCCGCCGCCACGTGGGCGTCGTAGAGGGTCGTCCTTCGGAGGTCGCTCACCCGCCGGACTCTACGCAGCGCGCCGGAGCACGAACCGCGGTGCCGGGCACATGGCGCCCGGCACCGGCGCTGGCTAGGAGTCCTTGAGGAAGCTCGGGACGTCCAGCGCGTCGCCGCTGTCGAACGACGGCCGCTCGCGGCGGGGCTCGCTGGCGCGCTCGCGGCCGAAGGCCGGGCGGTCGCGCTCGGCGCGGCGGCGCACGATGTCCTTCGCGCCGTCGTCGAAGCCCGTGGCGATCACCGTGACGCGCACGTCGTCGCCCAGGGTGTCGTCCACCACGGTGCCGAAGATCACGTTGCAGTCGGGGTCGGCCGCCTCGCGCACCACGCTGGCGGCCTCATCCACCTCGAACAGGCCGAGGTCCTTGTTGCCGGCGATCGACAGGATCACCCCGGTGGCGCCCTTCATGTTGGTCTCGAGCAGCGGCGACGACGTCGCGGTGCGCGCGGCCTCGGCGGCGCGGTTCTCGCCCGTGGCGATGCCGATGCCCATGAGCGACGAGCCGGCGCCGCTCATGATGGTGCGCACGTCGGCGAAGTCGAGGTTGATGAGCCCGGGCACGGTGATGAGGTCGGTGATGCCCTGCACGCCCTGGCGCAGGACGTCATCGGCCATGTTGAAGGCCTCGGTGATGGGCGTGTTGCGATCGACGATCTCGAGCAGGCGGTCGTTCGGGATGACGATGACCGAGTCGACCTGCTGGCGCAGCAACTCGATGCCCTCGTCGCCGCGGCGCGTGCGCTGGCGGCCCTCGAAGGAGAACGGCTTGGTGACCACGCCCACGGTGAGGGCGCCCTGCTCGCGTGAGATCTGGGCGATCACGGGTGCGGCACCGGTGCCGGTGCCACCGCCCTCGCCCGCGGTGACGAACACCATGTCGGCGCCACGCACGGCCTCCTTGAGCTCCTCGCGGCTCTCCTCGGCGGCCTCGCGGCCGATGCGGGGGTCGGCGCCGGCGCCGAGGCCGCGGGTGATGGTGCCGCCGATGTGGATCTTCACATCGGCGTCGCAGCTGGTGAGCGCCTGGGCGTCGGTGTTGACGGCGATGAACTCCACGCCGCGCACGCCATGGTCGATCATGCGGTTGACGGCGTTGGAACCTCCGCCGCCCACGCCCACGACCTTGATCACCGCCAGGTAGTTGCTGCTCTCCACGACCCCGGTCCTCCCTGGGTTCTCCGGATCCCCAACGCGCCGTGCAAGGGGGCTTGCAGACGTTTCGTCCGTTGCGACCCTAATCCTCCCTGCAGATGGGGTCAACCGTGGGTTGAGGTCTCGTC
>JAFMJQ010000048.1 GCA_017853415.1 Thermoleophilia bacterium
AGGCCCACGAATATGCCGGCGGTCGCCAGCGACGGCGTCGCGATGGCGGCGGAGCACACGAGGAGGGTCGCGGCAAGGCCAGTGGGGGAACGCCGCGGCATCCGGTTGTCCAATCGGAGGGGAAGGGAATCCGACCCTAGCGGGTGCGATACCAGCACGCCCTTCGGGTGGTTCCGCCCGGCCGAATGGGTGGCCCCGCCCAGGGAATACGAAGCGGCGGTGCCAATACCCGTGCGAGTTGCTCGGTGCTGGCATCATGCGGTGCCGCACGGGCGTGTAGCTCAGCTGGTTAGAGCAGGGGACTCATAATCCCTCGGTCGCAGGTTCGAGTCCTGCCGCGCCCATTGAGATCTGCGTCCAATTGGGTTGCATAACGCAAGTGAGTTGTTTAGATTGCGTTCCGCAAGCGAAACCCGTCTGGTTGCGGAAAGAGGCTTTGACATGGCTGAACGCGTTCTCGTCACCGGCATCACCGGCTACATCGGCCAGTACTGCGCTGCCGAGTTGCTCAATGCGGGATACGAAGTGGTCGGAACCGTTCGATCCCTGTCGAAGGCCAATGCCACGAAGGCCGCGATTGCCGCCGTTGCTCCGGTCGAGAAGCTGACCTTCGTCAAGGCCGATCTGCTCTCGGACGACGGCTGGGACGCCGCCATGCAGGGATGCTCGTACGTGCTCCACGTGGCGTCCCCCTTCTTCCTCGCCGAGCCGAAGGACGAGAACGAACTCATCGAGCCCGCCGTCGAGGGCACCCGACGGGTGATCGGCGCTGCGCAGCGCGCAGGCGTGCGCCGCATGGTGCTCACGTCATCGATTGCGGCCATGATCACCGGCAAGCCGAGCGGCCGCTACGGGCCCGACGCATGGTCAGACACGAGCGCGAACATCGGTGCCTACCCGAAGAGCAAGACCCTGGCCGAGCAGGCCGCCTGGGAGGCGGTGGCCGACGGCGAGATGGAACTCGCAGTCATCAATCCGGGAGTCGTCTTCGGCCCGTCGCTCGGCGCCGAGATCGATGGTCAGAGCGTGGCCCTGATGACCGACATGATCGGCGGCAAGATGCCGATGATCCCCGACATCGCCATGGGCATGGTTGACGTGCGCGACGTCGCCAAATTGCACGTGGCCGCCATGACCGCGGCCGACGCGGCAGGAAAGCGCTTTATCGCCGCAACGGCCGAGCCCGTGAGCATGCGCGACGTGGCGGCGGTGCTGCGCGAGGCCGGCTACACGAAGGCCCCGAAGCGAAACGCCCCGCGTGTGGCGATCAAGATGATGAGCCTCTTCGACCGCGAGGCCAAGGGCATGCTTCCCATGATCGGCAAGCGGGCCGCGTTCGACAATCAGGCAACGTTCGACATACTTGGCTGGCAGCCGACGCCGCTGGACGCATCGCTCACGGAGATGGCGGCGTCAATCACCGGATAGAGGGTGGCATGGCAGCGGGATCTGACGTGGATGGCATGGCCTGGCGCTCGGTGTGCCCCATCAGTTCCGGCCTCGATGTGCTCGGCGACAAATGGTCCCTGCTGATCGTGCGCGATCTGATCATTCACGGAACCCGTACCTACTCCGAGTTCCGTGAGTCACCCGAGCATGTCGCGACCAACATCCTGGCCAACAGGCTTCGGCTCCTCACGTCGCTCGGGATCATCGAGCGCACAGACCCTGACGGGGCGGCCCGCAACAACGCCTACCGGCTCACGCCAACGGGTGAAGCCCTGCGGCCGGTGCTCGAGGAGCTCGGCAGGTGGGCGCAGGGCAACCTCAAGGTCCACCACCCGGACATGGTCGAGGTCCTGTGACGCGCATCGTTCGGTCGCAGGTTCGGGTCCTGCCGCGCCCGTTCACATATGCAGGTGCTCGGGGGCTGCATGCGTGTCATGACTCGGCGCCTGGCGGAACGGTGAGACTCCGGATGACACCCCCGACCCCGGCTGCGAGTAGCCTTGACCTCCCCGGACTGGAGTTGGTGTCATGAATCGACGTAACCTCGTCGCCCTCGCCGTCGGATCGATGGTGCTTGCTGCGCCCGCAGCCGCGAGCGCCGGCATGGCGTACATCACGACACCTCTCGACAGCGCGAAGCAGGGAGAGGTGATGGTCGCGAACGACGACGGTTCAGGCGCGCGTGCCGTCGCCTCCGGGGAATTCGCTGCCATCTCGCCCGACGGCACGAAGGTGGCCTACCACGATTACGGCAATTTCAGCAAGCCACCAGCCCCCAAGATCGGGGTGGTGGATATCGCCACCGGCCAGAGGGCATTGATCACAGGCCTGGAGTGCGTCGGCGAACTCATCTGGGCGCCCAACTCGCAACTGATCGCATGCCAGACGCAGTCGGGCAACGCCAAGGGGTATCTCGCCGGCAACGGCCTGGGGCTCGTCTCCGTGCCTGCCAGCCTCGCCGGGGTGGTCAGCCTCGAGGTGAAGGCATGGATCCCCGCCCGCGGCAATGGCGTCGATCGAAGCGTGTCCTTCTCACCCGATTCCGCGAGCATCGCCTTTGCGTGGCGGCGGCATTCGCAGGACGACGGCGCCACGAGTGTGTACGTCGCCCCTGTCGCAACCCCCTCGGCACGCAGGCGGGTGCTTGCGCAGGCCATGAGTCCTGTGTGGGGAGCGTCCGGCATCGCCGCGTCACGACTGGGGAGGGTGCGCAGGGACGTGACGATCGAGGGCAAGCGCTTCTCCACCATGAACGTCGTGCCCACGCAGATATGGACCGTGCGGCCCGACGGCACCGGGGCGCGGCGCGTCACAAGCTTCCGGTGGCAGGCGAAGGGATTCGGCGCGGGGCTGATCCCGGTGGCATGGTCGCCTCAAGGCACCCACATCGCCAGCACCGTCGGCGAGATCTCGTGCAACGCTGCGCAGGCGGCCGTCGCCAACATCAGCGCCTCCACCGGAAGCGTGCAACTCCGGATGAGGAGGACCTCCATGGCGCCGGTCGCCTACTCGGCCGACGGCCAGCGGATCCTCGTCAATGATGGTTGCAGGGGCCGCGGGGCGAACATCCGGGTGGTCAACGTGAATGGCGGCGCGCCGCAGACCCTCGTGGCGAACGCCGGCCTGGTATCCGTGAGCACCGGCTGGAACGGCTGATCCGGACTCGGTTGCGGGAGCGACGGGCGCCGGGAGACGGTTGCGCCCCACGATCGCCCGCACACCCCCGGTCGCACATACGGATGGCCGCTCGCTCACTCGTGCGAGGTCTCCGATCATGCCGCCGCGGCTTGACCCCCCAGGGTCGCTCCTGTTCCCTATCCCCATGAGCAGGCGCCCCGTCCTCGCCCTCGCCCTGGCGCCGGTGGCCATGGTTGCCCTCACCGCGTCGCCGGCCCTCGCGGGGGGCGCCTCCGCCACCGACCGCGCGGTGCGCACCAGCCTGCACCTCGACACCTCCGGCACGCACGCCGGCACCCTCCTGGTGCGCACCGTGGCGCGCTACCGCAAGGCAGACGCCCAGCCGGGCGAGCGGTGGCTTGGCCAGGCCACCCTCACGGTGATCGGCCCGGGCGGTCGCACGGTCGTGCGCGACACCCGCCCGCTGCCCCACGTGGCGCTGGGTGGGCTGGTGGAGCACCGCATGGTGATCGGCCGCACGGAGACCCGGCGCATCCTGGGGTCGACGATGCAGCGCGCCACCGTGCGCGTGCGCGGCACCGGGCGCATCGTGCGCGCAGGGGCCGGTGCCTCTCAGGTGCGCCGGGTGGAGAACGGCGCCGGGAACAACTCCCCAGCCCTCCCCATCCAGAGCATCGGCGGAGGCGCCGCCATCACCGTGAACGCCGGAGTGCTGATCGGCGGTGGCTACTCACCCACGGCCCAGGCCAGGCACTCCTTCCGGGGACCCCCCTTGCGGGTGAACGCGGCGATGAGCTGGCCACCCCCGCCGCAGACCTGGGGCGGCCAGCTCACGGTGTCGTTCCTCGGCGGATGGCCCTACACCGCCTTTGTGTCCAGCATGGTCGTGCCCGTCACCCCGCAGCCCGGCTATCCCAGCCAGGTGCAGCTCGAGCCCACGTACTCCGCCACCGGCGTGCCCACAAGCGGCGTGGTGGGGCCCGACGGCACCTTCATGCTCACGGGCTCGCAGGTGGCAGGCAATACCTGCCCGCAGGTGGGCTTCACCGTCGCGGGCCAGCTGCCTCCGCGCCTGAGCAGGACCGGCACCGGCCCGTTCGGCCCCGGCACGGCACAGGTGGCCTACACATGGTCGGGCGTCTCACCGGGCTCGTGCTCCGACAGCGATGCCCAGCCCGGGTTCCCGCTGCCCTACGGGGAGTGAACCGGGGCGGCGGCCGTCAGCGGTCGTCAAACACCAGGATCTCTCCGCCGTAGCAGGCAACCCACACGCGTCGTGCCACCGGCTCGTAGGTGATTCCAATGGGGTGCACGCAGGCCTCCACCGTCTGCAGCACGCGCATGTTGCGGCTGTTGAGCTTTGACAGCGTGCCGCTCTTGTAATTGACCACGTAGAGCGCCGTGCCATCCGCTGAGCGCGCGAGGCTGCGGGGCGCACTGCCCGTGCTGGCCCGCGCCCGCGCCCCGGTGCGCAGGTTCACCTTGGCCACCGTGCCCTCGGCGTTCAGGGTCACATAGGCCGTCGTGCCGTCATCCGACAGCGCCACCGCGCGCGGGCCGGAGCCCACCTCGATCTGGCGGGTGCGGTAGTTGCGGAGGTCAACGCGCAGGAGGTGGCTGCTGCCCATGATGGCCACAAGGGCGAAGCGGCCGTCCTTCGACACCGCGATGCCGCGCGGATATGCACCGAGGGGCAGCGTGCGCACCACCCTGCCGGTGGCCGCGTCGATCACGGTCATGTCCCACGAGCACCAGTTGGTCACGAGTATGCGCCCGCCATCGGGCGTGACGGCCACCACCTTGGGCACCGCCCCCACGCGGTACACCCGATCGATCTTCATGCTCTCGAGGTTCACGCGATAGGTGAACGAGCGGTCGGTGCCCGATGCCGGCGTGCAGGTGTCCTTGCCCTCCGGTCCGAACCCGCTGCCGTACATGGAGTAGTTGGTGACGTAGGCGAAGAGGCCGCCGGGGGAGAACGCGGCCTCGACCGGGGCGCCGCGCGAGATGCCCGGGTGCCCCTTCACCCCGAACCGGGCCAGGTTCACCGCGTCGGGAATCGTGGCCTTCAGCTTCATGGTGCGGGCGTCGTACACCGTGATGGTGTGCGTGTACATCATGTTCTGGGCGGTCACGAGCCCGTTGCCCGATGCCGCCACCGACTTCGGTGAGATCTGCCCGGTGATGGTCGAGCGCAGGTGCAGGCGCCCCTTCACCGCGGCCGGCGGCGTGGATGCCGGCGCATCAGGTGCTGCGGGCGTCGTCGCCGTGGCAATCGCGAGGGCAGCGGGCACAGCGAGCACTGCACCCGTGCACGCCATGCGGATGATGCTGTCGCGCAGCCTCATGCGCAGGCCACCGACCTACTTCTCGAGCGGGATCCCGACCTTGTCGCAGGGCACAGCGGGGGCGACGCCTTCGGCCTTGGCGAACTGGTCCATCTGCACTAGCGCGTACTCCATGCTGCCGGTATCGACGCTGCCGCTCTCACCGGAGAACGGCGATGACACCACCTGTACGGCGAGCAGGCTCGCCACCACCAGGATCGTTACGCAGGCCATCATGGCGGCCTGCGCGACCAACCTCTCCTTGGGGTCGGCATAGAGCAGGATCCACCCCACCACGAGGATTGCGCCGATCACCAGGAGGGCCCACAGCAGGGTGGGGATCTGCCCCTCCGACACCAGCACGCGGCCCGCCCGTGCCAACTGCCGGTCGTTCGTGGCATTCCACCAGTTCATCACCGGCTGCGCGCCGGGACTGGTGCCGTTCTGCTGCTGCACCCCGCTGTCGTCGAGGGCCACCACCCAGCCCTCGGTGACCGGGCTGCGCTCGCCCGTGGTCATCGAGGGCCACTCCTGCGCGATGACCGACCGCGCGTAGCAGACCAGCTCTCCCTGGGCGTTCGGCGCGAGGTCGCCCTCGAAGTCGGCGGCGGCGCGGAACTGCGCCACCACGGCTGCGGCCTCGGCATCGGCGTGGTTGGCCCCGGCCTCGTAGGTGCCGAAGCCCAGGAAGATCACGAAGCCGAGGAGGATCACGAACCCGGCGCCGAGGAAACCGAACACGCCCGAGGCGCGGTCGGAGTCGGAGAAGCGGCCGCCCTCGGGCGCCGATCGCCGGATCAGAAGCATCACGGCGACCATCACGATTGCCGACGCGATGATGACGCCTGCGGCGAGCCAGGGGTTCACGTACGGAAGGCTACGCACCGTGGCCGGTCGATGCCGGTGAACGTGCACGCCCGCCACGGGAATACGGCACTATTCACGCGGATGAGCGCAGCACACCACGCCCCCCACGGCCACGGCCATGGTCATGGCCCCCACGTACCCCACGTGCACTCGTGGTGGAACGTCAGCCTGGCGGCCATCCTCGGCATCGCGGCCATCGTGGCGGGCATCACGGCCTGGCGCGGCACGGTGCTGAACGGGCACGCGGTGGAGAACTTCACGCTCTCCACGCAGTCCACGAACAACGCCAACACCATGGCGCAGGACGCCGAGCGCTCCATCAACACCCAGCGCACGCTCTACCTCGAATACGAGCAGGCGCTGAACGAGGGCGACGCCAAGCGTGCGGCCATTGCCTACTCCATGATGGATTCCGGCACGCGCAGCGCCATCGCGTGGTGGCGCGAGCAGCCGGCGGGCAACCGGCCGCCCTCGCCATTCTCGGCCGCCAACCCCGCCTGGCCCGCGCCGTCGTCCATCATCGATGCCCGCGCCACGCTCGATGAGTCGGCCGAGCAGCTCGAATACGCCAACGAGGAACTCGCCAAGTCGCACACCCTCGAGCTCCTGGCGGCGCTGCTCACCATCACCTTCCTCACCGGAGGCCTCAGCGGCGTGTTCGAGTCGCCCAGCGCCAAGCGCGCCCTCGTGGCGGCCAGCGGCGGAACGCTGATCGTGTGCCTCATCGCACTGGTGTTCATGTGGTGACGCGGCGCGCGCTCATGCTCGCGGGTGCAATCGGCGTCGCCGCCCTCGCGGCGGTGGGGGTGGGCTGCGGGTCGTCGGGTGAATCCGCGGGCAGCGAGACGGGCGAGGCGGCCATCGCGGCGTGCACGGGGAAGATCGGGGTGATCGCCCCCTTCGCGGGCACCGAGGAGCAGGACGCCATCCAGATGAACTGGGCACGGGTGTCGCTCGACAACTTCAACCGCGAGCACGGCACCGACTTCCAGATCGAGCCCATGGACTCCAGCCGGGGAGAGGCCCAGGTGAAGCGCGCCGCGCGCGCCCTCGCGGCGAATGAGGAGGTGGTCGCCGTGGTGGGGCCGGATACCTCCGCGAAGGTGCTGGCGGTCGGGCCGATCCTCGACAAGGCCGGCCTGGTCTACGTGTCACCCTCGGCCACCAACGTGTCGCTCACCGACGGCCGGCTCAAGGGCTTCTTCCGCGTGGTGGCCAACGACGCCGTGCAGGCGCCCGAGATCGGCCGCCTGGCCGCGGAGCAACTCAAGGCCAGCAAGGTGGCGATACTCGATGACCCCGACCCCTACGCAACCGGCCTCGCCAACGGGGTGGACAAGTATCTGAAGAAGGCCGGGGTGCCGGTGACCCGCCAGCAGATCTCCGTCAACCAGCGCGACTACGCGGACGTCATCGCGAAGATCCCCGCCGACACCGACGCGGTGGTGCTGGCGCTCACCAGCGCCGACGCCGGGCAGCGGATCGTGCAGCAGATGAAGGCCAAGGGCCGCGAACCCGCATTCATCGGGGGCGACGCCCTGTTCATCCTCGATGCGTTCAACACCGTCGGCACCTACGTGACCTCGTTCACGCCGGACCTGCGCGAGGCGGCAGCGGCGGAGGACGTCGTGCGCCTCTACAAGGCGGTGTTCGGCAGCCTCTCGCCGTTCGGCGGCCCGGCCTTCGGTGCCATGCAGGTTGTGGCCACGGCCGCGCTCGCGTCGTGCAAGGATGCCCGCGCCTCACGCACCGGGGTGTGGAAGGCGCTCCCCGGAACCACCATCAAGGAGTCCGTCCTGGGCCAGGACATCGCGTTCACCGATGACCACGAACTGAAGGGCGGCCGCTTCTACGCCTATCGCATCGGGCCCGACGACTACCAGTTGGTCGACTAGCCCGGTGCTCGCGTGGATCGAGGAGCGGGCCGGGTCGCTGCCGGCGCTGCTGTCGGTGGGAGACCCCGAGGCGCTCGTGGCGAGCCTGGGCTACCTGGCGGTGTTCCTGCTGGTGGCGGGCGACGGCGTCATCCCCATCTTCCCGGGCGAGACATCCATCGTGGTTGCGGCGGTGTTCGCCGCCAATGGCGACCTCAACATCTGGCTGGTCATCGTGGCCGGGGCGCTCGGGGCCGTGGTGGGCGACTCCATCGCCTTCTGGATCGGCCGTGCGGGGGGTCCGTGGATGCGCCACCAGACCGGCCGCATGGTGGGGCATGAGCGCGTCGCGGTGGCCGAGCACATGGTGCACCGCCAGGGCGACATCCTGGTGTTCACCCAGCGCTTCATCACGATCCTGCGGCTGGCCATCAACATCGTGCTGGGGGCGGGCACCATCGCGTACCGGCGCTACCTGGCCATCGACACCGCGGCGGCGTTCGTGTGGGCCGCCCAGGGGGCGCTCATCGGCTACGTGAGCGGCAAGCTCTTCCCCGGTGAGACCTGGCTCGCCGTGGTGGTGGCGCTGGTGATCGCGGGAATCCTCATCGGCGTCATCGTGCTGCGCGAGCGCCGGCGCATCGTGCGCGAGCGCCAGCTGATGGAGCAGGAGGGCACCCCTCCCCCGGCGCCCTAGGAGTCGAGCACCTCGGTGACCATCACGGCGCCCACCGTGCGGTTGCTGCCCGGGTCCACCAGCACGAGGGATCCCATCTCGCGGTTCACGGCGTAGGGCTGCACGGCGAGCGGCTGCGCCAGCATGAGGGTGGCGATGCCGAGGTCGTTGGCCTCCAGGGCATCTGCCTCCTCGTGCTTCATGGCGTCGAGGTCGAGGCGCTCGTGGAGTTCCTCCACGATGGCGGGCACCAGGCGCGCGCTCTGGCGCACCTCCAGGCGGGCGGGCGCGCTGAGCGGGGTCTCGTCGAGCCAGGCGATCGTGGCCTTCACGCGCGTGGCCACCTGCGGGGGATCGGCCACCGGGGCGATCACGTCGCCGCGGCTCACGTCGATGTCGGTGGCCAGGTGCAGCGCCACGCTCAGCGGGGCGCTCGCCATGTCGCGGGACTCGCCCAGCACGTCGATGGCGCTCACCGTGGATGTCTTCCCGCCGGGCAGGGCCACCACCTCATCGCCCACGCGCACCGTGCCGCTGGTGATGCGACCGGCCAGGGCCCGCACGTCGGCGCCGCCCTCGTCGTGGCGGGTCACCCACTGCACCGGCATGCGGAAGGCCTCCTCGGCGATGAGCCGGTCGAGGTCGTGCAGCACCTCGAGCACCGTGGGGCCCGAGTACCAGCCGAGCTTGTCGGATCGCTCGGTGATGTTGATCCCCTCGAGCGCCGACAGCGGGATCGCCGTGATGCGCGGCCCATCCACCGACTCCGACGCGGCGATGAGCTCGTCGGCGAGTTCGGTGAAGCGCCCCTCGTCGTAGTCGACCAGGTCGATCTTGTTGACGCAGGCGATGACGTCCTCCACGCCCAGCATGGCGCAGATGGCCAGGTGCCTGCGGGTCTGCGAGGTGAGGCCGTTCTTGGCGTCCACCAGCAGGATCGCCACGTCGGCGCCTGCGGCGGCGGTGACCATGTTGCGCGTGTACTGCTCGTGCCCCGGTGCGTCGCCCAGCAGGATGCGCCGGCCGTTGGCGTCGAACGAGCGGTAGGCGACGTCGATGGTGATGCCCTGCTCCCGCTCGGCGCGCAGGCCGTCGGTGAGCAGCGCCAGGTCGAGGAACTTGCGGCCACGCTTGCGCGAGGCCTCCTCCACGTGGGCGATCTCGTCGGCGTTCAGGTGCCCGGTCTCGTAGAGCAGGCGGCCGATCAGCGTGCTCTTGCCGTCGTCCACCGATCCCACCGCCACGGCGTGCAGCATGGGGCTCTCGACCGGCACTAGAAGTAGCCCCCGCGCTTGCGGTCTTCCATGGCGGCCTCGCTCGTCTTGTCGTCGGCACGGCTGGCGCCGCGCTCGCTCACGTCGCTCTCGCGCGTCTCGGCCAGCACCTGCTCCACGGTGCTCGCGGTGCTGAGCGTGCAGGCGGTGCAGGTGGCATCGCCCACGGTGCGAAAGCGCACGGTCTCGGTGAAGGTGTCCTCGCCCGGCAGCCGCTCCACGAAGTCGGCGGCGGCCATGAGCATGCCGTCGCGCGTGAACACCTCGCGCTCGTGTGCGAAGTAGATGCTGGGCAGGCTGAGGCCCTCGCGCTGGATGTACGCCCAGATGTCGATCTCGGTCCAGTTGCTGAGCGGGAACACCCGGAAGTGCTCGCCCTTGCGCAGTTTGGTGTTGTAGATCGACCACGGCTCGGGGCGCTGGTTGCGGGGGTCCCACTGGCCGAACATGTCGCGGTGGCTGAACACGCGCTCCTTGGCGCGGGCGCGCTCCTCGTCGCGGCGCGCGCCGCCGAAGCAGGCGTCGAACTGGTGCTCGGCGATGGCGTCGAGCAGCGTGGTGGTCTGCAGGCGGTTGCGGCTGGCCCGCGGTCCGGTCTCGTCCTGCACGCGGCCCTGGGCGATGGAGTCCTCCACGCTCGCCACGATGAGCCGCTCGTCGATCTCGTTCACGTACCAGTCGCGGTACTCGATGACCTCCGGGAAGTTGTGTCCGGTGTCCACGTGCATGAGCGGGAACGGCAGGCCGGCGGGCGCGAAGGCCTTGGTGGCCAGGTGCGCCAGCACGATGCTGTCCTTGCCACCGCTGAACAGCAGCACGGGACGCTCGCACTCGGCGGCGCACTCGCGGATGATGTGCACGGCCTCGGCCTCGAGCACGTCGAGGGTGGAGAGCTCGGTGAGGGTGCTCACTGGCCGGGTCCTCCGGCGGGGTGCAGCCCGCACTCGGTCTTCTCGAGGCTGGCCCAGCGGCCCTCACGTCCCGTGCCGGGCGCGGTGCAGTAGGTGCAGCCGATGCTGGCGTAGCCCTGCTGGTGCAGCGGGTTCACGATGAGGTCGCGCTCGCGGATGCGCGCCCAGACGTCGTCCACCGTCCAGTCGGCCAGCGGGCTGATCTTCCAGTTGCCGCGCGCCTCGTCGAACTCCACCTTGGGCGTGCCGGCCCGCGTGGGCGCCTGGTCGCGGCGAAGGCCGGTGATCCAGGCATCGAGATCGGCCAGCGCGCGGCCGAGCGGCTCCACCTTGCGGATTGCGCAGCACTGGTTGGGGTCGCGCTCCCACAGGCGGTCGCCGTGCTCGGCGGCCTGCTCCTCGGGAGTCGGGCCGCGGTAGGCCTCGATGGTGATTCCGTAGCGGTCCTCGTACGCGCGCCAGGTGTCGTAGGTCTCCGGGAAGAGGAACCCCGTGTCGAGGGCGAACACCCGCACGTCGGGCCGCACCGCGAAGGCCATGTCGAGGATCACGGCCTCCTCCTGCTGGAACGAGCAGGCGATGGAGATCCCCGGGTGGAACGCCGTGATGGCCGCGGCGACGATCTCGTCGGCGGTGAGGCTCTCCGCCTCGGCGGGCGTGAAGGGGAACGGATTGCGGTCGGGCATTCGTCCTCAGTATGGCTTATGCGGCGCAACTGATCCGCTTATGCGGACGGCGCACCTGCGCGGCCCGGCATGCAAGCACGCGGGGCGGGCTCGCGGCAACCTCCGCCGCCGTGCAGCCCCGCCAGGCGGCGGCGCGGCAACGCGACGGGGGCGGCCACGTCGCCGTGACCGCCCCCCGTCACCTCACCGCTGCCCCGGCACGAGCCGGGAACCCGCCCGCTAGGCCACCGTCGAGGGAGGCGGCAGGGTGGTCGAGGGCGCGAAGCGCGCGAACGACAGCAGCTGCCACGTGCCGTTCACCCATGCGTAGGTGTACATCACCGGCACGTAGGTGTTCGGCACCGTCGTCTGCCAGTTCACGCCGCTCACCGTGAGCAGCCCATCGCCGTAGTTGGCGTTGTCCACCCTGAGCAGCGCGTTGTTGTAGGTGGGGTGGTTCGCCAGGTACTGGGCCTTGTTCGCACCGGTGTTGTTGGCACGGTGGATGAAGAAGGCGTCAGCGAGGAAGGCGTTGAGCTGCGACTGGTACTCCGGGTTGAGGTACTTGAAGAAGCGCATCGTCAGCTGGTAGCCGGTGAGCGTCGGGTTCTTCAGGGTCTGCGGGGCGGGCGCGTAGCCGTTGCCGATGCCGCAGTTCGGGCCGCCCAGCTTGAAGGCTGCCGCCACCCCGGTCGGCGCGACACTGCAGCCGACATCCGACGTGCCGACATCCACCACGGTCCAGCCCGACCCGCCGGCCGGGCGCACCAGCACGGCGGTCGCGCCCTGGAACGTGCTGCTGGTCGACGCGATGCTCACCTTGCCCCAGTACGACGAACCGGCGTAGACCAGCCCGTTCCTCACGGCGTAGCTGGTGGTCGGCACCTGGTTCATGCCGGCCACGGGCGAGGTCTGCACGGCCTTGGCCATGGCTGCCAGCTGAGACGCGGTCGCCTTGTTTGCCTTCGGGGCCGCGAGGGCCGGGGTGGCCGCGATGCCGAGCGCGAGGGCGCCGGCCACGGCGAGGGCGGGGAGTCGTTGCACGGTGAGCCTCCGAGTCAATTGATTGAGAGAGCGTACGCCCGCCCGTCGTGAGCGCGCCCCCGCAAACCCGCGCGGTGCATGCGCTGCAGGCGCTCCGGGCCCCTGTGTAGGGTCGGGGCATGACCTTCATTCGTACCCGCCTGTCGGCAATACGACGCCACTGGGTGATCGCCCTCATCGCCCTCGTTCTGGTGATCCTCGCCATCGTGTTCGGCGCGCTCATCGGGTTCCTGCCCGGCATGGCGGCCCTGGCGGTGTTCGCCATCATCGTCTGGTGGGTGGTGCTCGAGGTCATCGCATGGCGCGGGCGCGGCACGGACTCCCCACCCGACTCCCGCCGCGAGGCCCGCAACGCGGTGATCGCGGGAGTGGCCGTGGTGGTGGTGGGGTTCGGCCTCATGCAGGCGGTGCCCTACGGGCGCGACCGCACGGCGCCGCCGGTAACCGGCGAGCCCACCTGGAGCAGCGTCGCCACCCGCGACCTCATGGTGCGCGCCTGCTACCAGTGCCACTCGAGCGAGGTGAAGTACCCGGCCTACGCCTCGATCGCGCCCACCTCGTGGGCCGTGCAGAACCACATCGACGAGGCCCGCGGCGCGGTGAACTACTCGCAGTTCGCCACCGACCCCGGGCGCGCGGAGGACACCATCGAGGTCATCCGCGACGGATCGATGCCTCCCGCCTATTTCACGCGGTTCGGTATCAACCCCGGCGCCAAGCTCACCGACGCCGAGCGGGCCGCGCTGATCGCCGGGCTCGAGAAGACCCCGGGCATGAGTGAAGCCGGCGAGGGCCGCGGCGAGGGCGCAGAGCGCGCGCGCGGCTGACGGGCCTAGGGACCGAAGTCCCCGAAGCTCTCGAACAGATCGCCCACGAAGCTGCCCCGCTTCTTCTTGCCCTGCGGCTTGCCGCCCCCACGGGGTTCGTCGGGGTAATCGCGATCGTCACGGGTGTCGCGGTCGTCGCGCCGGGGCTCCGGCTCGCGTGCCGCGGCGCCACC
>JAFMJQ010000049.1 GCA_017853415.1 Thermoleophilia bacterium
CCGTGATGTTCGTGGGCATGCGCCAACCCTACTTGTACGATCGGGCCATGACGATCATGGAGCACGACTACGGAATCCCCTCCGAGGACGAGCTCGCCCGCCTCGTGGGCGCGGCCACTCCGCACTTCGCCCTGCAGATCCGTGATCGCGTGGTGGCATACCGCGCGGCCCTTCCCGAGGGCCACCCGCGCATGCCGGAACTCGACGCGCAGATCGCCCGCCTCGAGCGGCTGGCCATCGACGGCGCCGGTGGACCCTCCGACGAGGCCGATCTGCCGCCCCGCCCGTCGCTGGAGCTTCGCGGGCGGGAGCGGCGCTAGCGCCCCGCGCCCGGCCCCGCGATGCGGTGCACCACGTCGCTGAACGTGCGCAGGATCCGTGCGGTCAGCCCCCAGACATCCTCTCCCAGCAGGGGATACCGCAGCGTCTCGATGGTGGGCTCCACGGGAATGCGGCGGTCGGCCGCCAGCACGTCGGCGAGCGGCACCTCGAGGATGCGCGCGATCTCCGACTGCTCGGGCGTCATCTCGGGACGCCCGCCCGCATGGTGCGCCACCCAGGGGCTCACGGTGAAGCCGCTCGCCATGGTGTGCACGTCGTCGAGCGGTCCCAGCACCGTCAGGGCCGACCGCGGCACGGCGATCTCCTCCTCGGTCTCGCGCAGGGCGGCCCCGAGCAGGTCGGCGTCGTGGGGTTCGAGCTTGCCGCCGGGAAGCGAGATCTCGCCCTTGTGGTGCGCCACGAACTGCGACCGCTTGGTGAGCACCACGTGCCCGGCGTCGTCGACGTCGAAGATGATGAGCAGCACGCCGGCGTCGCGGCCGCTGGGCTCGAGCGCCACCCGCTCGCGCCCAGCGAGGGCCTCGGGCAGCGCCCGCGCCAGGTCGGCGGCACGGGGCGCGACGGCGCGCTGCGACGGGGGCTTCATGTGCAGCGAGTGTACGCCGGGTTGGGCGGGGCCAGCGCATGAGCGGTGACCTCGACATCGCCCGCATGGAGGGCGACATGATGGCCGCGCGCGAGGCCGCCGTGGGGGTCGCCGGCGTGCCGATGCTGGGGCTGCGCCCCGTGCGGCCGGGCGCGGGCGGCCGCGCCTGGCTCGTGGCCCTCGAGGGGCCGGCCTTCCTCTGCCTCGACGACGCCCTCGATCCCGAGCCGTCGCTCGCGCGCTTTCGGGACGTGGCGCAGGCGGGGCTGGCCGCCGAACTGGTGGACGACGCCGTGGACGCCCACGCCCTGAGGGCCGTGCGCCCGTCCGTGGAGGCCATGGCGGCGTGGGCGACCGACCTCCCGGCCGCCGTGGAGGCCCTCGGCAGGGCCGCCGATGCCGCCGATGAGCTGGCCGCGTGGCGCGAGGACCCCCGGCGCGTGGTGGCCTCGCTCGTGGACATCGATGAGGCCGCGGCGGTGCAGGAGCGCGCGCACGCGGCCTACGCCACGTTCGCCGGCCTCACGGAGCCGCTCGTTGAGCGACAGGATTCCCTCGATGCCGCGCTGCTGCAGGCCCTCGTGGATGTCGAGCGCGCATCCGATGCCGCCGGGCTCGGTGCATCACTCGGGAAGATGCTCGCCGAGGCGATGCCGGGGATCGTGGAGGCCGCGGACGAGATGGCCCGCGCCCACGTCACGCCACTGCGCTGACCCGCGGGGCGTCGTCGCGCGAGGCGTCATCCTGCGGGTCGTCATCCTGCAAGGCGTCATCCTGCGAAGCCGGGGCGTCATCCTCCGCGGCGTCGGGCACGGGCTGGAACCCGCATTCGATGAGCGCCTCGATGCGCGCGAGGTCGTCGTCGGCCAACGGCGGCAGGTCGATGGCACGGGCGAACTCGTCGAGCTGCTCCCCGGAGTGCATGGGGGTGACCACCGAGGCCACGCCGGGCCGCGAGAGCACCCACAGCACCGCCGCCTGGCCGAGGCTCCACGGACGGCCCTCGGCATGCAGGAAGTCCAGTGATTCGACGCGGCGCAGGCCGTCGTCGAGCCACTCGCGCGTGATGTCGGCGCGCGGGTCTCCGGGCGGGAACGTGCTCTCGCGCGAGTACTTGCCCTCGAGCAGCCCGCGGCAGTGCGCGCCGCGGGCGATCACGCACGAGCCGGCGGCGTGCGCGAGCCCCGCCAACTCGGCACCGGGGTCGTGGCCCAGCATCCCCAGCTCGACGTCCAGCACGGGGAAGCGCCGCTGGCGGATGAGCCGCCGTCCCTCGCCCGGCCGGGAGCCCTCCGGTATGGCCGCGCCGAACGCCCGCACGGTGCCCTCGGCCACGAGCTCGTCCATCACCTGCGCCAGCGCCTCGTCGGCCAGGGCGCGCCGCGGGGGGTGGTGCAGCTCGCAGATGTCGATGACGCCGCCCAGGCGATCGGCGCTGGCCCGCACGGCCGCGCGAACGGCATCGGGCCGGAAGTCCTGGGGCATCGGGCGGCCCGGCTTGCGCGGCTCGGCGTCCTGCCAGGCGTATCCCACGCGCGTGGCGATCACCACGCGGTCGCGGCGATCGGCGAAGGCGCGGCCCAGCACGTGCTGCACGCGCCCATCGCCGTCGCGATCGGCGGCGTCGAACAGCGTGATGCCGCGGTCGAGGGCCGCGTGCAGCAGCCGCACGGCCTCGTCGTCGCCGTCGTCCCCCCACCAGCCGGTGGCGAAGGGCTCGGCCCCGAAGGCAAGCTCCGACACGCGGATGCCCGTGCCGGGGATCTCCCGATAGCGCATGGGAGGTGAGGTTAGGGATGCCCCCCGACGCTGCGGAGGTCAGTCCTCGTCGTCGTCCGCGGGCTCCATGAGGAAGTCGATGAGGTCCTCCACCGTGAACCGCCCGGCCTGCATCGAGGCCATGAGGCCGTACACCGTGGCCGAGTGGGGCCGCTCGAGCACGTACTCGCGTATCGCCAGGTTGCCCTTGGCGTCGATCTCCTCCACGGCCTGGCGCCCGACGGCGGTGGCCACCACGCCGGCGCCCTCCACATCGACGAGGCCCGCTACCGACAGCGCCTTCGCCGCCGCGGCGATCTCGTCGGGTCCGGCCTGGAACTCCTCGGCCAGGGCCGTCATCGGCTTGCCATCGGGCTCACGCGCCAGCGCGCGAAGCAGCAGGTACGAGCCGGACGACAGCCCCGCGTCCATCACCACCTGGTCGAGCACGCCCGCCACCTCGGCGAGCAGCTGCAGGTCGTCCTCGTCGCGGTACATCCCTAGGGCCCGTATCGGTGGGCCGGAGCGGGGCGCAGCGAGTCGTATGCCGCGCCCATCCAGATGCGACCCGTCACGCCGAGGTCGTCGAGCGTGCGAAGCGCCGAGCGCACCACGCCCGCCCGGGCACCGCGTCCATGCGTGCTGGCCACCGTGAAGGCGAAGTCGTGGTCGGCGTCCTCGCGCACGGGCCTGCCGTTCGCACGGGCGAGTGCCACGCGGGCCTCCGACAGGCGCAGCGGATCATCCACGGTGAGGTAGCACTCGACCGACGCCCAGTCGGGCGCGAGTTCGTCGAGCACGGCGTCGAAATCGTCGGCGTACGGCACGCGTGCAGGCTAGCCCAGGGTCGCGGTGCGGTGAGCCGAGTCCGGACGCACCGCGTCAAGCGCGCGCGCGACGTCCTCGCGCACGGCGGCGAACTCGGCGTCGCCCAGCACGGGGCTTGCCGCCGGCATCTGCACGGGCACCTCCACCCAGCTGCGGCATCCCCGCATGTCCGGGGACACCTTCAGGCGAATCGCGGGGTCGACGCGGTGCACGCGCGGCACGATCACCATGAGCGGGTGCCTGGGGCGCCACTTGAGCCGCGCCTCGGCGTAATCGGGGCCAAGCACGTGGAAGGGCGCCAGGGCATCGAGTTCCGCCTGCTCGCTCACCTCGTGCACGTCGGCAACCTCGCACCATGCCGTGAGGTCAACGGCGGATGGCTCCTGGGTGACCGACAGCAGCTCGGGCCACCTGCGGCACACCTCGGGCTTCAGCAGCTCGGGCCGCTGGTGCACGTGGGTGGGCAGGAGCAGGAACTCCCGGTGGGGCACGTCGAAGCGCTTCTCGCCGATACCGCCCTTGCGCAGCATCACCACCTGGTCGCCCGCGAGCATGGCGGCGATGACGGTTGCCCATTCCTTGAGCGCGAACGGCTGCACTCCCGAAAGGTAGCGCGAACCGGCGCTACCATCGGACCCATGATCGACGCCATTCTCTCGAAGGCCGCGGAGGGCGAGCGCATCAGCGCCGAGGACGCCGTGGCCCTGTACGAGCAGGCCCCCCTCGAGGACCTCGGGGCCGCAGCCGAGGCCGTTGCGCGCCGCATGCACGGCGACCAGGTCACCTACAACGTCAACGCCTACCTCAACCCCACCAACATCTGCGTGGTGGGGTGCGGGTTCTGCGCGTTCGCGGTGTGGACCGACCACGACCCGCGCGCCTACGCCTACTCGGTGGACCAGCTCGTGGACCGTGCCCAGGAGATCTCCGACCTGGGCATCACCGAGCTGCACATCGTCGGGGGCATGACGAAGGAGTACACCCTCGAGTACTACGAGGACCTCTTCCGCGAGCTCAAGGCCGCGCTGCCCCACGTGTCGCTCACGGCGCTCACCGCCGTGGAGGTGGAGTTCGTGGCGCGCATGGCCCGGGTGAGCTCGCGCGAGGCGCTCGAGCGCCTCATCGCGGCGGGGCACGACTCCATGCCGGGGGGCGGGGCAGAGGTGTTCAGCCCCCGCGTGCGCAAGATCATCGCCGACCGCAAGGTGCCGGCCGAGGTGTGGCTGGACGTCCACCGTGATGCCCACGCCCTGGGCCTTCCCACCAACGCCACGCTGCTGTTCGGCCACTTCGAGACGCCCGAGGAGAAGGTGGACCACATGATCCGCCTGCGGGCCCTGCAGGACGAGGGCATCGCCGCCGGCAGCCCGGCCAGGTTCCAGGCATTCATCCCGCTGCCCTTCCTTCCCGGCAACACCGACTTCTCATATCTCCCCGGCCCATCGCGCGACGAGAAGCTGCGCACCATCGCGGTATCCCGCCTGGTGCTCGACAACGTCCCGCACATCAAGGGGCACTGGGTGATGCTGGGCGAGGACATCACGCAGGAGGGCCTGGGCTACGGCCTCGATGACCTCTCGGGCACGCTGGTGGAGGAGCGCGTGGCGCATGCCACCACCGTGCAGACCCCGCTGGGGCTCACCCAGGATCGCATCAGCGAGCTCATCACGGGCGGAGGCCGCACTCCGGTGGAGCGCAACACCACCTACGGGCGCGTCGACCGCGAGGCCGTCTCGGCCTAGCCGGTCGGCGCCGGGGCTACGAGATGGCCCGGCGGCGGAACGACAGCGCCGCGGCCACGGCGATGACCGCGCACCACAGCAGCGTCCAGAGCACGGTGAGCCATGAGGCCGCCGGCACGATGACGATGTTGCTGTTGATCTCCAGCTGGGCGCCCGCCACCCCGGCGGCGCCGCGGCCCTGCATCTCGCTGAGCATCGGCGAGGTGATGGCACGCGGGAAGAGCAGGTAGAGGCCCTCGATCAGCCCGCTCCAGGCCGTGCCGATGACGCCGTCGTTGACCGCCGCCATGAGGTTGACCAGCGACAGGCACGAGACGTAGAAGAAGATGGCCACGATGGCCGAGGCCACGGGGCCGAGCGCCACGCTGCAGAGCGCCGCGGTGACAAGCACCAGCACCATGTTCTCGAGCATCGCCAGGCCATGCACGAACAGCGGCCAGTCGCCCCCCTGCCCGATGGCGGCCGAGCAGATGGCGGCGATGACGATCCAGATCGCGAAGAGCGCCACCAGCGCCACCAGGCGGCCCGCGATGCGCGCCAGCGCCACGGTGACGCGCGGGATGCCCGCGGCCACCTGCATGCCCACCCATCCGCCGTCGGCATCGCGGTTCACGGTGCTGGCCCCCAGCGTGCCTGCCACCAGCAGGCCGCCGACCAGGTACACCCCGGCGGTCCATGAGCGCATGGTGTCGATGGCGGCCAGGCCGTTGCGGGTGCCGGCCAGCACGGCCCCGGCGACGATCAGGGCGGCGCCCAGCACCAGCAGTGCGAGGAACCACCGGCGGCGGCTGATGCCGCGTGCCTCCACGCGGCCGATCACGAGGGTCGGGTTCACCTCGGGCTTCCCTCGGTGAGGTGGATGCTCGCACCGAGCAGTGCGGGCAGTCCGCCCGGGTCGGACGATGCCGCCAGCACGGCGGCTCCGCGCGCCATGGCGCGCCGGATGGCGTCGGTGGTCTCGGGGAACTCCCAGGGATCGTCCAGCACCAGCAGGTCGGGATCCCCGATGAGCGCGCAGGCCATGCAGATGCGCCGCACGTCCTCCATCTCCAGGGCCTCGACGCGGGCGTCGGGGTTCTCCACGGCCATCTCGTCCATCATGCGATCGGCCTCGGCGGCTGTGTGGCCACCGAGTTCCGCCACCATGCGCACCACCTCACGACCCCTGAGGCCGAACGAGAACGGCCAGGCCTGCGGGGCCCAGCCGATGCGGCGAAGGGTGGGGGGGTCGCCGGCGGGAGCACCCAGCACGGTGATGTCGCCCCCGGGGCCGGCGAGCCCCAGCACGGCGCGCAGCACGCTCGACTTGCCCGCACCGCGGTCGCCCGTGATGAGCAGACCGGCGCCGCGCCGCAGGTCGATGTTCACGCCGTTCACCGCCAGTGCGCCACCGCGCTGGTAGCGCACCTCGATGGCCCGGGCGCGGATGACCACGTCCGGCGATGCCGCCCGGGGCGTGGTCAGCCCAGCTTCTCCAGGCGGATGGCCTCCTGCGGGCAGTCATCCACCGCTTCGCGCACGGCGTCGGCCAGCGAGGGGTCGAGCACGTCGTCGCTGGCGCTCGAGAGGTTGGTGTCGTCGTCCACCGTGAACACGCCCGGAAGCCGCGCGATGCACACGCGCGTGCCCATGCACAGGTCGTGGTCCACCGTGAGGCGGTACCGCTCCCCGTCGATCTCGATCTCGGCCATCTCAGCCCTCCCTGATGATCGCGAGCACCTCGTCCCGCTTGCGCTCCATGTCGGCCTCCGAGACGAGTGACTCGAGGTTGAGGCGAAGGAGCGGTTCGGTGTTCGAGGGGCGCACGTTGAAATGCCAGTCGTCGTAGGCGACGGACAGCCCGTCGACCTCGGCCTGCCGGCCGTCCGCGTAGCGTGCCCGAAGGCGCGCGATCGCCGCCCCGGCATCGTCCACGGTGGAGTTGATCTCGCCCGAGATGTGGTAGCGCTCGCGCAGGGCCGCCACCATCTCGGACAGCGGCCGTCCCGACGTCGCCAGGATCTCCATCACCATGAGTGCGGGGATGAGCCCCGAGTCGGCGTACGAGAACTCGCGGAAGTAGTAGTGCCCGCTCACCTCGCCCGCGAACACGGCGTCCACCTCGCGCATGCGCCGCTTGATGAACGCGTGCCCCACCCGGAACTCGTCGGGCGTGCCACCGGCATCGAGGATGGAGTCGCGCACGGCCCACGACGCGCGGAGGTCGTACACCACGGTGGACGGGCCGACGCGGCCGAGGATGTGCCGGGCGAGCAGCGCGGTGAGGAAGTCCCCCGCCACGAACCCGCCCTTCTCGTCGATGAAGAAGCAGCGGTCGGCGTCGCCGTCCCATGCGATGCCCAGGTCGGCGCCGTTCTCCACCACCGCGCCCTCGATGAACGCGCGGTTCTCCTCGAGCAGCGGGTTGGGCTCGTGGTGGGGGAAGCGCCCGTCGGGGTCGAGGAAGCACGGCACCGCATCGATGTCGATGCGCTCGAGCACGGGGGGCAGGTACACGCCGGCCATGCCGTTGGCGGCGTCGAGCACCACCTTGAGGCCCGTGATGGCCGACGGGTCGACGAACCCCATGCAGCGGTCCACGAATCGGTCGAGCAGCCCGTCGTCCGCCGACTCCGCGCCCGGGGACGCCGCCGGGGCGGGCTCACCCGCCAGCGCCAGGCGCCCGATCTCCGAGATTCCGGTGTCGCCGGACAGCGGCAGCGCCCCCGCCGTGACCATCTTTGCCCCGGTGTAGGCGGGCGGGTTGTGGCTGGCGGTGATCACCGCGCCGGCGTCGTAGCCGCCCTCATCCACGGCGAAGTAGACCATCTCGGTGGCGGCGAGCCCGAGGGATGTCACGTCGGCGCCCGCCGACAGGGCCCCGCGGGTGAACGCGGCGGCGATGCCCGGCGATGAGAGCCGCACGTCGTGGCCCACGGCCACGCGGTGCGCGCCGGTGACGGCGATGAACGCCCGGCCCACGCGCTCGGCGCCCTCCTCGTCGATCTCGTCGCCGTAGAGGCCACGGATGTCGTAGGCCTTGAAGACCCCCGGCAGCAGGGTCACGCGGGGAACCCCGGCTTCAGCAGGGCGTAGGTCTCCTCGAGGCTCTGGGGCATCACGCGCACATCTCCGGTCACGGGCATGAAGTTGGTGTCGCCGGACCACCGGGGCACCAGGTGAAGGTGCAGGTGCGCCTCGATTCCGGCACCCGCCGCCGCCCCCTGGTTCATGCCGAGGTTGAAGCCGTGCGGCTTCAGCGACCCCTGCAGCACCTGCTGGGCGGTGCGGGCGAGGTCCATCATCTCAACCACGGCCTCGGCGGGGAGGTCCGTGAGCCTGTCGAGGTGCGCGTAGGGGACGACCATCAGGTGCCCCGACGCGTACGGATAGGCGTTCATGATCACGAAGCAGTGCTCCCCGCGCGCGAGGATGAGCGCCTGCGCATCGTCCCCCAGCGCGGGGAGGTCGCAGAACACGCACCGCGGGCCCTCGTACTCGTGATCGTTCTCGGCGGACACGTAGGCCATTCTCCATGGCGCCCACATGATCTGCCGTCCCGGCGACCCGCCTACAGCCACTTGCGCCTGCGGAAGTACCAGAGCACGCCGCCGGCCAGCGCGACCATCACCACCACGAGCACGATGAACGACGCCATGCCGTTGCGCGCGAAGGGCAGGCCGTCGATGTTCATGCCGTAGAAGCCGGTGATCAGCGTGAGCGGCAGGATGACCGCCGAGATGATGGTGAGCAGCGCCAGCATGTCGTTGAGGCGGTGGGTGATGACCGACTCGTTGGTGGCCTCCAGCGCGTCGGCCACCTCCTTGTAGTTCTCGAGGGAGTCCCAGATGCGCTCGTTCTTGTCGACGATGTCGTCGAAGTAGATCTCGAGGTCCTCGGGGGCGTAGCGCTGCACCGCGCGCTCGAGCATGCGCAGGGTGGGGCGCTGCGGCTTGATGATCTTGCGGTAGTTGATGATCTCCTGCTTGACGTTGGAGATATCGCGCACCAGGACGTTGCTCTGCCCCTCGAAGATGGCGTCCTCGAGCGTGTCGAGCTTGAAGCCGATCTTGTCGAGGATGGGGAAGCAGTAGTCGAACATCTGGTCGACGATCTCGTACAGCAGGAAGCCCGACCCCTTCGACATGTAGTCGAACCGGGCGTCGTCGCGCTGCTCGCAGCGCGACCAGAGCGCCGAGATGGGCTTGAGCGGTTCCTTCGGGATGGTGATGAGCAGCCCGGGGCCGATGAACACGTTGAGCTCGGTGGCCTGCAGTCGCCCGGTGCGCTTGTCGAAGCGCGGGAAGTGCAGCACCAGGAACACGTAGTCGTCGTACTCGTCGATCTTCGAGCGCTGGCGCCTGCGCGAGAGCACGTCCTCGAGGTCGAGCGGGTGGAAGTCGTGGTGCTCGGCGAGCCAGGCCGTCTCGGCCTCGGTGGGCTCCTCGATGTTCAGCCAGGTGAGGCCGTGCGCCTCGAGCCGCTGGACGTCCGGCCGGTCGCGATCAGGGGCGACCAGGGCGGACGGCGAGGTCCGCCTGGCGTGGCGACGGATGTTGGGAAGGCTCGCCATCGTCGAGTCTCCTCGTCGCGGATGTGCACGGCACGCAGGGCATCCGGCGGAGTCTATCGCGGCCCGGCTTCCGGTCGGACTACTCTGCACCACGTGTTGCCCGACCAGCGCATCAAGTTCTGCGGGGTCACCCACCCGGCGGACGTCGAGCCGTGCGTCCTCGCGGGGGCATGGGCGATCGGCGCCGTCATGACGCCGCACGGCCCGCGGGGGCTCGACGCCACCGCCGCGCGTGCGGTGATGGCCGAGGTCCCCGACGGCGTGGAGCGCGTGGGCGTGTTCGTGGAGCCCGACCCCGATCACGTGGCCCTGGCCGTGCGCGAGTGCTCCCTCACCCGCGTGCAGCTGCACGGCGACGTGGACGTCGCGGCCATCGCCGCCGCCGCGGGCGTGCCCGTGACGGTGGCCGTGGCCCTCGAGGACGCCGATTCCATCGCGCGCGCCGAGGCCATCGCCTGCGACCTGGTGCTGTTCGACGCCGCGGTGCCCGGTGCCCATGGCGGCACCGGCGTGCGCGCCGACTGGTCGCTCCTCGAGCAGCGTCGCCCGGCGCGGGCCTTCGCCCTGGCCGGCGGACTCACCCCCGAGGTGGTGGGCGATGCGGTCCGCCGCGTGCGGCCATTCGTCCTCGACGTGTCCAGCGGGGTGGAGGGAGACGTCGTGGGGCGCAAGGATGCCGGTCGTGTGCGTGCGTTCGCAGAGGCGGCGCGCGCAGCGGCCATGGAGGAGGCGGCATGAGCGTGAACATGCGATTCGGTCCGTACGGGGGCCGCTACGTGCCCGAGACGGTCATCGGCGCGCTCGACGAGCTCACCGAGGCCTACGAGCGCTACCGCGACGACCCGGACTTCCTCAGCGAGCTCGGGGTGCTGCTGAGCCACTACGTCGGCAGGCCCACGCCGCTCTACCGCGCCCAGCGGCTGGAGCGCGCCTGGGGCATCGACGACGGCCTGTGGTTCAAGCGCGAGGACCTCTGCCACACCGGCGCGCACAAGATCAACAACGCCCTGGGCCAGGTGCTGCTGGCACGGCGCATGGGCAAGCAGCGCATCATCGCCGAGACCGGTGCGGGCCAGCACGGCGTGGCCACGGCCACGGCGGCGGCGCTCGTGGGCCTTGGTTGCCGCGTGTACATGGGGCGCACCGACATGCAGCGCCAGCGCCTGAATGTCATCCGCATGCGCATGCTGGGGGCCGAGGTGCATCCGGTTGATTCCGGCAGCGGCACGCTCAAGGACGCCACCAGCGAGGCCATCCGCGACTGGGTGACCAACGTCGACACCACGCACTACATCATCGGGTCCGCCGTGGGGCCCGCGCCGTACCCCGAGATCGTGGCCGACCTGCAGTCGATCATCGGAATCGAGTCGCGCGCGCAGATGCTCGACGAGACCGGACGCCTCCCGGGCACGGTCATCGCCTGCGTGGGTGGCGGGTCGAATGCCATCGGCATCTTCCGCGGCTTCCTCGACGACGCCGATGTCGCCCTCGTGGGCGTGGAGGCCGGCGGGGAGGGGCCGGCGGGCCGGCACGGCGCCTCGCTGGCGCTCGGCCGCCCGGGCGTGCTGCACGGGTCGTACTCGTACCTGCTGCAGGATCCCGACGGCCAGGTGGCCGAGGCGCACTCGGTCTCGGCGGGCCTCGACTACCCCGGGGTGGGCCCCGAGCACTCCCACCTGCACGACATCGGCCGGGTGTCGTACGTGAACGCCACCGACGAGGCCGCCCTGTCGGCATTCCTCGAGTGCTCGCGCATGGAGGGGCTCATCCCCGCGCTCGAGACCTCGCACGCGCTGGCCCACGTGCGGGACGCCGCGGCATCGCTGCGCGGCGGCGGGCCGGTGCTGGTGTGCCTGTCCGGCCGCGGGGACAAGGACGTCGACCAGGCGGGCGCCGCCCTGGGGATCGACGCCAGTGCCTGAGTCCGGCGCCGCGCGCCTGCAGCGCGTCTTCCGCGAGGCCGACCACCCGCTGTTCGTGCCCTACGTGATGGGCGGCTACCCGGACATCGACGCCAGCCGGCGCCACGCGCAGATCCTCGCCGAGCACGCCGACATCATCGAGCTGGGCATCCCGTTCTCCGACCCGCTGGCGGACGGCCCCACCATCCAGGCGGCCGGCCAGGCGGCGCTCGATGGCGGCACGCGGCCCATGGACGTGCTGGACATCGCGGGCGACCTGCGCGACGGGCCGCCCGTGGTGGTGATGACCTACTTCAACACGGTGATCGCCCAGGGCGCCGCGGCGTTCCTCGGCACCGCGGCCGAGAAGGGCGTGGCGGGAATCATCATCCCGGATCTCCCCGTGGATGAGGCCGACGAGGTGAGGGAGGCCGCCGGACGGGCGGGCGTGGCGCTCATCGCACTGGCGGCCCCCACCACCGACGACGCCCGCATGGCCGAGATCGGCGCGAGCGCGGAGGGCTTCGTCTACCTGGTGGCCGTCACCGGCGTGACCGGCGGCGAGATGACCATGGACGATCGCCTGCGGGCGCTGGTGGATCGCGCCCGACGGCACATCCCCGTGCCCGTGGTGGTGGGCTTCGGCGTGCGCACGCCCGACCAGGCGGTGCAGATCGGCGAGCTCGCCGACGGGGTGGTGATCGCAAGCGAGATCATCCGGCGCATCGGTGACGCACCCGACGCCGAGGCCGCCGACGCCGCGGTGAACGACTTCGGTGCGGGCGTGGCCGAGGCGCTGAAGCCCTACTCGGGGTAGATGCGCAGGTAGCGCACGAAGGCATCGAGTTCGTCGGGCGCGATCTCGCGGTCATCCTCGGGGGCGTCCACGTACTCGAGGTACTGCAGCTTGATGAGGCGCCCGAAGTCGGTGGATGCCGCCGAGAGCTCGTCGAAGGTTCCCCACCACACGAAGTGCGCCCGCGCGCCCCACAGCGCGCCGGCCTCCTCTACCGCGCTCGACGGGCTGGTGGACCCCGCGGGAACCGCCTGCACGATGTCCCGCGTGCCCGCCACGAGTTCGTCGAAGTCGGGCCAGCTGTCGGGGTCGAGCAGCAGGCGGGGCACCACCTCCACCATGAAGTCCGCCGCCTCGGCGTCGTCGGCGAACCACATGAAGGCCCCGGGGCCGACATTCGGCGGCGGAACCGGGTCGCGATGGAAGAGCCCCACCGGGAACTCCCGGGGGTCGCGTGCGGTGGTGACGGCGAGCGCGCGCCCGCGTGAGAGACCTGTCCATTCGTGCATGTGACGGATCCTAACCCCGCGACGATGGCACCGGGCGGTACGGCTACGATCGGGTCCCGTGAGCCCGAGCGATCCCAGGCGCAGGAGCGGCCGAGACCGCCGCCCACCGGCCGATGAGCACCAGCGGCAGGTGCGTCGCCGGCGGCGCAACGCCTTCGTCATCGTGGTGGTGGCGGTCGTGGCCGTGGTGGGTGCCATCGCCTGGTCGTCCCGTGACACCGGCGGCTCGCCTGATTCCGGGGCGACGGCGCGGGATGTTCCCCTCCAGGTGTTCGCCCGGGCGCCCAAGCCCCAGTTGCCGGCGCCCAGGGACGCCACGATTTCCGTCACCGCAGCGGGCGGTGACGGGGTGCAGATGCGCCTCGTGGCCACGCCGAAGGGGTCGGCAGGCGTGAGCGGCCCGTGGGTGCCGGCCGCGAAGTCGCTGCCCGTGGCCCCGGCGATCACCCGCCTCACCCGTGCGGGATCGATTCCGGGGCACGTGGAGGTGCGTGACTCCTCGGGCGCGACCGCCAGGTCGAGCACGTTCCTGCTGCCGCCCGAGCCCGGACCGGGCACTGCCGAGATCGTGCGGTCGGTGTCCACCACCAAGCCCTATGTGGCGCTCGTGTTCGACGACGGGCTCGACGAGGCCGGGGTGTCGCGCATCATCGACGTGCTGCG
>JAFMJQ010000050.1 GCA_017853415.1 Thermoleophilia bacterium
CCGCGCTTGTCGACCAGCAGCACCGGCACGGCGGTGCCGGCGACGTCGAGGGTCGTGCGCGACAGGACCCGCGCACGCACGAGCACGCGCACCTTGTCCATCGAGTAGCGCTCGGTCCAGGAGTCGCCCACCTCCATGTCGGACGGGTATGCCAGGAGCGGCGGCACGAGCTTCTGGCGGTCATCGCGCCCGAGCCCCGTGACCTTCAGGGTGGTGATCCTCTCCTCCACGTACTCACCCTCGGGGGCCACCCGCACGCGTGAGGCCTCCACGTGCTCCTCGCTGAGCGCCAGGGTGCGCCAGAAGCCCTTGGGGGCCGGACGCACCACCACCTGCACCTCGGCCGGTATGTCACGGTCGATCGACACCGGGCCGAGGCCGACCGTCTCGTCCCCCGAGGCCCGGTAGGTCCACACGCCCGACCGGGGCGCTCCCGCAACGGCCGGCGCGCTGCTCGATCCGTAGTCGGTTGCCGCCTGCGCCTGTGACACCGGGGTGCTGCTGCCCGCGTTGGCCCACCACCATGCACCGACGCCGATGAGCACGAGCACCAGGACGAGGGGAATGAGGATGACGGGGCGGATCAGGCGGGCCATGGACTGCCGATGGTAGGGCAGCACCCGGTGACCGGCAGGAGATCGGTCGCAAGCGTCGACGACACGAGCCGGAAACGGGCATTTCCCACCCCCCACGCGCACGCGCCTAGCGTGCCCGGCCCATGACCCGAAACGTCCTCAATGCACCCTGCCCCTGCGTGGCATGCCGCCATCGCCGCGACGCCCGCCACAACCGGCGTGGGCGCGCGATCTGGATCGGCCTCGTGGGGCTGCTGGCCTGCTCCGTGCCGCTGGCCGCCGCCCTCCCCGACGGCGACATGCCGTCGCAGCCCGTGCCGGCGACGCCGGTGACCATGGCGATACCCCGGGAGCCGGTGCTGGTCCCCCCGACGATCGAGGTGACCGGCGAGGACGGCGGGGCGATCGTCGACTGGCGCGAGAGCGTGCCCGACGGCTCGCCCAACGGAGGGCGCCTCACCGGCGCGGTTCGCCTGCCGGCATCGGGGCCCGGGTACTACACGTACGACCCACGCACGCAGCGTGAGCCCGGCGGGCTCGAGACCCGTTGGGGCACCGCGCGCCTGGTGCGCGAGGTCATGGACCTCGGGGCGTGGTGGGCCCGCACGCACCCCGGCGCCGGGCCCATCGGCATCGGCGATCTGTCGCGCCGCAACGGCGGCCGGATCGACGGGCACTCGTCGCACCAGAACGGGCTCGACGTGGACATCCGCCTGCCGCGGCGCGACCGTGCGCGCGGCGCGGCGAATCCGGGCAACTACGACCGCGCCCTGACCCAGGAGATCGTCGACCACATGGTGGCGCAGGGAGCCAACCTCGTGCTCATCGGCCCCTCGCTCGACCTGCGGGGGCCTGCGGGCGTGGTGGTGCGGTGGCCGAACCACGACGACCACCTGCACGTGCGCTTCCCCGGGTGATCATCCGCTGCGGTGCCCTCCCCGGCGCGCGCCGGTAGGGTAGGCGCCAATGGGACCCCTTATCCTCATTCCCGCCGACTTCTGGTCGGAGTCGTTCCCCGTGGTGGACGCGTTCCAGGAGCGCGTCCGCCAGACGGGCATCGGCACGATCCAGATCACCCTCGTGGCGTTCCTCGTCACCTTCCTCGTCACCCGGGGCATCACCTTCGCCATCAAGAACGGCAAGGGACCCTTCGGCGATGTGTCGGTGGGCGGAACCCACATCCATCACCTGGTGCCCGGCATCATCCTGCTGCTGGTCACGGGGGTCGTCGGCATCGCCATCGACTGGCAGCCCGGGGGCGTGGCCGGCCTGATCGTGCCCACCTTCTTCGGCATCGGCGCGGCGCTCACGCTCGATGAGTTCGCCCTCTGGCTCACGCTCAAGGACGTCTACTGGTCGAAGGAGGGCAGGAGATCCGTGGACGCCGTGATCGTGCTCGCGACCGTGCTCACGCTCGCCGCGCTGGGGATCCCCTTCTGGGTCGACATCTGGACCAACTCCAACGTCACCGGCAGCTGGATCCTCGCGGCGTGGCACGTGCTCACGGCGATCTTCTGCGTGGTCACATTCCTCAAGGGAAAGTGGATCTTCTCGTTCGTGGGCCTGATCTTCTGGCCCTTCGCCGTCATCGGCGCGTTGCGCCTCGCCCGCCCCACCTCGCTGTGGGCCCGCAAGGTGTACGGCGTGCGCAGGGAGACCCGCGCACGGGCGCGCTACCCCGAGGACCGGCACATGCCGATGTGGTTCTGGCAGCGCAGGCGCCAGGCGAAGAAGCAGGCCGCCGCCGGGGCATGACCCCGGCGGCGGTGCCTCTGCCGCCAACTGCGGTTACTGCTCGGCGCCATCCTCATCGGCCTCGGGGGCCGGATCGGGCTCGGGCTCGAACGAGTAGGTGCCGCCCGAGTCGACGAGGCCGACCAGGTCGTCGACCTCCTCCTCCACGAGCGAGAACGGCTCGTCGAGGTCGAACTCCAGCAGCGCCGGGGCGCGCCTGATGGGCTCGATCTCCAGCTGGCGGTACCTGCGCAGGCCCGTGGCCGCCGGGATGAGCTTCCCGATGATCACGTTCTCCTTGAGGCCCCTCAGGTGGTCGACCTTCCCCTCGAGCGCCGCGTCGGTGAGCACCTTGGTGGTCTCCTGGAACGACGCCGCCGACAGGAACGACTCGGTGGCCAGCGATGCCTTGGTGATGCCCAGGATGAGCGGCACGTAGACCGCCATGGCCGAGTCCAGGAGCTCCTCGGTCTCCTCCGCGGTGCGCTTCACCTTCTTGCGGCTGCGCTGCAGCTTGTCGGCCGCCGCCAGGCGCACGCGCTGGTTCTCGCGGAAGAGAACCGGCTTGTCCACCAGCTGGCCGGGCAGGAAGTTGGTGTCGCCCGGGTCCTCGATGCGCACCTTGCGCAGCATCTGGCGCACGATGACCTCGATGTGCTTGTCGTTGATCTCCACTCCCTGGGAGCGGTAGACCTCCTGCACCTGGGCCACCAGGTAGGCCTCGGTCTTGGTGGCGCGGTCGCCCGCGCCCCACCCGGGGCCCGTGAGCGACACGCCGTCGCGCACGTGCATGCCGTCGTGGATCGGCGGGGCCGGGCGATCGAGCGGCACCCGCAGGTGACGCACCTCCAGGCCGTCCTCCGCCTTCACCTCGACCTTGATCGCACGGGCGCCCTTGTCAGCGCGGCCCGCGGACACCGACTTCACGACGCCGGCGACGCCGAGGTCGATGCCGGACTGCGCCTCGAGGATGTCGCTGGGGAATGCCGAGCCATCGGTGAGCAGGTCACCGGCCTCCACCCATGCGCCGTCCTCCAGGTCGCGGCGGATCTGCGTGCGCTTGAGCACCGTGTACGTGACCGGCGGACGCACCGGCTCCTTCTTGCGACCCACCTCGATGCTCACCGGTGACTCGAGGTGGATGATTGCGCCGCCGGGGCGCGTCTCGTCGTCCTCGATGCGGATCCAGCCGTCGTGGGCGGCCACGTGCGCCAGCGCCTTGGGCTTGCGCGCCTCGAAGAGCTCGACGATTCGCGGGAGGCCCTGCGTGATGTCCGCGCCGGCGACGCCGCCGGTGTGGAACGTGCGCATGGTCAGCTGCGTACCGGGCTCACCGATCGACTGCGCGGCGATGATGCCCACCGCGTCGCCGGGCTCGCACATCTCGCCCGAGGCCAGGTTGCGCCCGTAGCAGTGCGTGCACACGCCCACGGCGCTGCGGCACTTGAGCGGCGAGCGCACGGTGATCGATGCCTTCGGGTGCCGCGTGCCGAGGTCGGTGAGCTCCTGCATGAGGGCGCTCTCGATCTCGACCGAGCGCCAGGCGTCCACCGCCTCGTCGTCATCCTCGGCCGGCGCGTCGCCGCGCAGGTCGGTGATGAACTCGCCCGTCGAGGCATCCACCACCGGGCCGATCACCACGCGGCCGAGCAGCGACGGGTTGGTGTGCCCGTCCCGCACGAGCGGCGTGTCGATGCCCTCGGTGGTACCGCAGTCGCGCTCGCGCACGATGACGTCCTGCGACACGTCCACCAGGCGGCGGGTGAGGTAGCCCGAGTCGGCGGTCTTGAGCGCCGTGTCGGCCAGGCCCTTGCGCGCGCCGTGGGTGGAGATGAAGTACTCGAGGACCGAGAGGCCCTCCATGAAGTTGCTCTTGATCGGGCGCTCGATGATCTCGCCCTTCGGGTTGGCCATGCAGCCGCGCATGCCCGCGAGCTGGCGGATCTGCTTGAACGACCCTCGGGCACCCGAGTTGGCCATCATGAAGATGGGGTTGAGGCGGTAGAGGTGGTCCTGCATGGCATCGGCAACCTCGTCGGTCGCCTGGTCCCACAGGGCAACGACGCGCTCGTGGCGCTCCTCTGCCGTCATCAGGCCCTCCGAGAAGAAGTCCTCGAAGCGCTGCACCTCGGCGTCGAACTTCGCGAGGATGTCCTGCTTCTCGGGCGGGATCACCACGTCGTTCTTCGAGATGGTGATGCCCGACTGGCTCGCGAAGCGGAAGCCGAGCGCCTTGAAGGTGTCGAGGATCATCGAGACGACCGTGGCGCCGTAGAGGTCCACGAGCTCCTCGATGAAGTCACCAAGCTCGCGCTTGGTGAACACGCGGTTCTGCCACGGGTACGGGTGCGGGTCCTCCACGTGCGACAGCAGCTCGTCGAGCTCCACCTGCAGCTCGTGGTTGAACAGCACGCGGCCGGCGGTGGTGACCAGTCGGCCCGCGGCGTGATCGGGATCGCGCCGGATCTCCACGAGGTCCTGCAGGCCCACGATGCCGTGGTCGAGCGCGCTCAGCAGCTCGTCGTCGCCGCGGAAGGCGTGCGGCGGCGCCTGGGGAGCCTCCTTGAACGGATCGGCCACCCAGTCGGTGACGCCCTCGATGCGGGCTTCGTGTCCCTTCGGGATCACGTACTTGCGGCCCTCGGAGTCCCAGAGGTCGATGATCTCGATCGCCCGGCCGGGGCCCGACTCGCCCTTCTCGCGGGCGTACACCGTGGGGCAGTACGTGAGGTAGTACAGGCCGAGGATCATGTCCTGGCTCGGCACGGCGATGGGCCGCCCGTGCGCCGGGGACAGGATGTTGTTGGCCGAGAGCATGAGCACCCGGGCCTCGGACTGCGCCTCCACCGACAGCGGGAGGTGCACGGCCATCTGGTCGCCGTCGAAGTCGGCGTTGAAGGCGGTGCACACGAGCGGGTGCAGCTGGATCGCCTTGCCCTCGACGAGCACCGGCTCGAACGCCTGGATGCCGAGGCGGTGGAGCGTGGGCGCGCGGTTCAGCAGCACCGGGTGCTCGGCGATGACCTCCTCGAGGACGTCCCACACCTCGGGGATCATCGAGTCGACCATCTTCTTGGCCGCCTTGATGTTCTGCACCTGCTTGCGCTCGACGAGGCGGCTCATGATGAACGGCTTGAACAGCTCGAGCGCCATGAGCTTCGGCAGGCCGCACTGGAACAGGCGAAGCTCGGGGCCGGCCACGATGACCGAGCGGCCCGAGTAGTCCACGCGCTTGCCCAGGAGGTTCTGGCGGAAGCGGCCCTGCTTGCCCTTGAGCATGTCGGACAGCGACTTGAGCGGCCTGTTGCCCGGGCCGGTCACCGCGCGGCCGCGGCGGCCGTTGTCGAACAGCGCGTCGACGGCCTCCTGCAGCATGCGCTTCTCGTTGTTCACGATGATCTCGGGGGCACCGAGGTCGAGCAGGCGCTTGAGGCGGTTGTTGCGGTTGATGACGCGGCGGTAGAGGTCGTTGAGGTCGGACGTCGCGAACCGTCCGCCGTCGAGCTGCACCATGGGGCGGAGCTCCGGCGGGATGACCGGCACGGCCTCGAGGATCATCCACTCCGGTCGGTTGTCCGAGTGGATGAACGCCGAGCACACGCGCAGGCGCTTGAGGGCGCGGGCGTGGCGCTGGCCGCGCGAGGTCTGGATGATCTCGCGCAGCGACGTGGCCTCGGCCTCGAGGTCGAAGTCCTCGAGCAGCTGGCGAATCGCCTGCGCGCCCATGCCGCCCTCGAAGTACTCGCCGAAGCCGAACGGCGAGCCGAAGCGGTCCCGCATCTCGCGGAACAGCTGGTCGTCGTTGATGACGTCGCGCGGCTTGATCTCCTTGAAGGTGGCCCAGGCCTCCTGCAGGCGCTCCACCGACTCCTCGGTGTAGCGCTCGTCGTCGCGCACGAGCGCGTCGGTCTCCTTGCGCAGCTCCGACTCGATCGACTTGCGCTCGCCGTCGGAGAGCTCACGCGGCACGGGCGGGGCGTCCGGGTTCTCGGGATCGCGCGTGGTGGCGATGTCCTCGAGCCAGAACTCGTCCTCCACGTCGAAGCCCGTGGTCTCGCCCTCGCGCAGCCAGTTGACGCGGCGGTCGAGGCGCTCGCGCAGCTCCTGCGCGCGCAGCTCGCGCTCCTGCACGTACTGCTGCACGGCCTCATCCACCTGCTCCTGCAGGGTGCCGAGGTCGGCGTCGCGCTTCGCGAAGTCCACCGTCGTGACGATGGAGGCCGCGAAGTACAGGACCTTCTCGAGCTCCTTGGGAGCGAGGTCGAGGATGTACCCGATGCGGCTGGGCACGCCCTTGAAGAACCAGATGTGGCTCACGGGCGCGGCCAGGTCGATGTGGCCCATGCGCTCGCGGCGCACCTTGGCCCGGGTCACCTCGACGCCGCAGCGCTCGCAGATGATGCCCTTGTACCGGACGCGCTTGTACTTGCCGCAGTAGCACTCCCAGTCCTTGGTGGGACCGAAGATCTTCTCGCAGAAGAGCCCATCCTTCTCGGGCTTGAGCGTGCGGTAGTTGATGGTCTCGGGCTTGGTCACCTCACCCGAGGACCACTGGCGGATCTGCTTCGACGATGCGAGGCCGATCTTGATGGAGTCGAAGTTGTTGATGTCGATCACGCGTCGCCCTCCGCGTCGCCCTGGTCGTCGCCGGCGCCGGCCGCCACCTTCTCGGCCTTCTCGGCCTTCTTGGCCTCCTCGGCCTCCCTCTCGAGTTCCTCCTCGATGGGAAGCGGCGCACCCGAGAGGTCGATGCCGAGCTCCTCGGCGGCGCGCAGCAGCTCGTCGTCCTCGCGGGCCGCGGTGTCCACGCCCGACTCGCCCTCGATGCGCACATCGAGGGCCAGGCTCTGCATCTCCTTGAGGAGCACCTTGAAGCTCTCCGGGATGGAGGGCTCCTGGATGTTCTCGCCCTTCACGATGGCCTCGTAGGCCTTCACGCGGCCCACGGTGTCATCGCTCTTGATGGTGAGCATCTCCTGGAGGGTGTACGCGGCGCCGTACGCCTCGAGCGCCCACACCTCCATCTCGCCGAAGCGCTGGCCACCGAACTGCGCCTTGCCGCCCAGCGGCTGCTGGGTGACGAGCGAGTACGGGCCGGTCGACCTGGCGTGGATCTTGTCGTCCACCAGGTGCAGCAGCTTCAGCATGTACATGTAGCCCACGGTCACCCGGCCGTCGTACGGCTCGCCGCTGCGACCGTTGAACAGCCGCAGCTTGCCGCTCACGCGCCGGCCCTCGATCTCCTCGCCCTTCACGCGGAGGTCGATCGGCTCGTCGGAGTGCGCCTGCGACCACTCGGCCAGCACGGTGTCGACGTCCTCCGGGGTCGCCCCGTTGAACACCGGCGTGGCCACGAAGGTGCGGGTGGTCGTGCCGTCCGCGCCCTTCTCCCAGCCCGTTGCCGCGGCCCACCCCATGTGGGTCTCGAGGATCTGCCCGATGTTCATGCGGCTCGGCACGCCGAGCGGGTTGAGGATCATGTCGATCGGGGTGCCGTCCTCGAGGAACGGCATGTCCTCCTCGGCGACGATCTTCGAGATGACGCCCTTGTTGCCGTGGCGCCCGGCCATCTTGTCGCCCTCGGCGATCTTGCGGCGCTTCGCCACGTACACGCGCACCATCTCGTTGACGCCGGCGGGGAGGTCGTCGCCCTCCTCGCGGCTGAAGGTCTTCACGTCGATGACCTTGCCGCCCTCGCCGTGGGGTACCTTCAGCGAGGTGTCACGCACCTCGCCGGCCTTCTCCTTGAAGATGGCGCGGATGAGCTTCTCCTCGGCGGTCAGCTCGGTCTCGCCCTTCGGCGTGACCTTGCCCACGAGCAGATCGCCCGACGACACCTCGGCGCCGATGCGCACGACCCCGCGCTCGTCGAGGTCGGCCAGCGACTCCTCCGAGCGGTTCGGGATGTCGCGGGTGATCTCCTCGGCGCCCAGCTTCGTGGTGCGCGCGTCGATCTCGTACTCCTCGATGTGGATCGACGAGAGCACGTCGTCCTTCACGAGGCGCTCGGACACGATGATGGCGTCCTCGAAGTTGTAGCCCTCCCACGACATGAAGGCGACGAGGATGTTCTTGCCCAGCGCGAGCTCGCCCTGGTCGGTGGACGAGCCGTCGGCCAGCACCTGCCCGGCCTCCACCTTGTCGCCGATCGCCACGATGGGCTTCTGGTGGATGAGCGTGCCCTGGTTGCTGCGCACGAACTTCTCGAGGTCGTACTCGTCGTGCTCGCCGCCGCGCACCTCGATGATGATGCGCGTGGCGTCGACCGCGCCCACGGTGCCGGCACGGCGCGCCACCACGACGTCGCCGGTGTCGACGGCGGCGCGGTGCTCCATGCCGGTGCCCACCAGCGGGGCCTCGCTCACCATGAGCGGAACGGCCTGGCGCTGCATGTTGGCGCCCATGAGCGCGCGGTTGGCGTCGTTGTGCTCGAGGAACGGGATGAGCGCCGTGGCCACCGACACGATCTGGTCGGGCGAGACGTCCATGTACTCGACGTCCTTGGCGGTCACGAGCACCGGCTGGCCGTTGCGGCGGCAGAGCACCTCGTCCTCGAGGAGCTTGCCGCTCTTGTCCACCTCGGCGCTCGCCTGGGCGATGATCCGGTTCTCCTCCTGGGTGGCGTCAAGCCAGACGATGTCCCAGTCGCCGGTGCCGTCCTTCTGCAGCTTGCCGCCCTTCACCACGCGGTAGGGCGTCTGGATGAAGCCGAACTCATTGACGGTGGCGTGCGCCGACAGCGACCCGATGAGGCCGATGTTCGGGCCCTCGGGGGTCTCGATCGGGCACATGCGCCCGTAGTGGGTGGGGTGCACGTCGCGCACCTCGATGGGCGCGCGCTCGCGGGTGAGCCCGCCGGCGCCGAGCGCCGACAGGCGGCGGCGGTGCGTGAGGCCGGCCAGCGAGTTGGTCTGGTCCATGAACTGCGAGAGCTGCGATGACCCGAAGAACTCCTTCAGGGCCGCGACCACCGGACGGATGTTGATGATGGTCTGCGGGGTGATGGTGTCGGGGTCCTCGGTGCTCATGCGCTCGCGCACCACGCGCTCCATCCGGTAGAGGCCGATGCGGAAGGCCTCCTGGATGAGCTCGCCCACGGTGCGCAGGCGGCGGTTGCCGAAGTGCTCGTACTCGTCGAGCTCGTGCACCATCTCGTCGCGCGGCAGCATCTGGCCGTCGGCGGCGAAGTCCTTGGACTCCTCCTCGATGCCGTAGCGGATCGGCAGGTCGACGAGGCGGCGGATGAGCTCCACCAGGTCGTCGCGCATGCCCGTGCGCGAGCCGGTGAAGCGCGGGTTGGCCAGCGTGCGGGTGTCGGTGGTGCCGTCGGCGGCAAGGCGGGCGTCGAGCTTGTAGCGGCCGACCTTGGTGAGGTCGTACCGCTTGGGGTCGAAGAACAGGCCGCGCACCAGGTTGAGTGAGTTGACCTCGGTCGGCGGCTCGCCCGGGCGCTGCTTCTTGAACACCTCGATGAGGGCGTTCTGCATGAGGTCGCCCGCGCGCAGGTCGATGCGCTTCTCGAGGCGCTCGATCTCGCCCTCGATGCGCAGGCGCTCATCGCCCGGCACCGTGTCGATGTCCTTGGCCATCTCCTGCATCTCGGCCACGAGCGTCGCGAGGTCCTGCAGCGACTTCGCGTTGCCCGACGCGGCCGCCCCCTCGGTGACGTCCTTCTCGAGGGTGGCCTCGATGAAGGGGTTGACGCGCTTCTTCTCGGTGGGGTGCGGGAAGAGGTTGCGCACGTCGTCGCGCGTGTAGCCCAGCGCGAACAGCAGCGTGGTGACCGGCAGCTTGCGCTTGCGGTCGATGCGGACGTTGACGAGGCCCTTCTTGTCGATCTCGAGCTCCACCCACGAGCCGCGGGCGGGCATGAGGTTCGCGATGAAGACCTGCTTCTCGCGATCCTTGGGCTCCATGAGGTACGCGCCCGGCGAGCGCACGAGCTGCGTGACGATGACGCGCTCGGTGCCGTTGATGATGAAGGTGCCCCACTCGGTCATGAGGGGGAGGTCGCCCATGAAGACCTTCTGGCGGCGGATCTCGCCGGTCTCCTTGTTGACGAAGGAGACCTCCATCGTGAGCGGGGCCGCGTACGTGAGGTCCTTCTCGCGGCACTCCTTGATGGGGTTGTTCGGCATGATCTCGCTGAAGGGCATGCCGGGCTCCCAGCCCCCGATGGTGTAGGGGCCGAACTCCACCATGAGTGTTCCGGTGAAGTCCTGGATCGGCGAGATGTCGTCGACGGTCTCCCTCAGGCCCTCATTCAGGAACCAGTCGAAGCTGGCGCGCTGGATGGCGATGAGGTTCGGCACGTCGGGGACGCTCGCGGCGCCATCCTGGGTGCCGGCCGGGTAGAAGAATCGACGCTCGCGGGTGCGGCGGGCAGTGGGCGTGCTCAAGTCGCAGAGCCTCCTGACGTGAGCTCGGTGATGTATGGGCATGCGGCAGCGGGCGCCGCAGGCGCGAAGACGCGGAATGTGTGAGCGGGCAGCGGTGCGGGCACGTCGTACGCGACCGACGAACGCCGCCGCGCCGGGCATTGGGCGCGATGGGCGGCGACGGCGGAACGGCCATCATACACCTTTGCCACGCGCATGCCCGCGATGCGGCGCGCGCCCGCAACGGTCGCCATACTCACCATGTGGCAGACGATGCTTCAGGCCCTCCTGGCGGTGATCGCGCGGCCGCGATCACCGAGCACCTCGTGCCGCTGCTCGACTCCACCCACCAGGTGTGGTCGACGGCGCAGGAGCGACGTCGCCTGCGCGCGTTCGGATTCCGTCCGGCCGTCGAAAACGGCGTGCTCAAGCGGGAATGGCACAACACCCAGGTGCGCGTGGGACCGGATGCCCTGCGCGTGGTGGCCGAGGATGGATCGGGGGAACTCGCGTGGGATCCCCGCGAGGGGCTCACGCTCGACGACGGGCCGTTCAGGGCGTCGGCCGCCGGCATCGCCCTCGCCGACGCCGTGAACAGCCTGATCCAGGGCTACGAGCGCTGGGTGGAGGCGCGGGAGGGACGCGAGGAGCGCCTGCGGCGCGGGCACTGGAGCGCGGCGGATCGACGGCAGGTGAACGCCCTCGCCGAGACGCGGCGCCTACAGCGGCTGCTCACCGGAAGAGCGGTCCGGGCCCGCCGGCGCTGATCGGGCCGACGGGCTCCGGACCGGGACTTCTCAGGCCATGCCGTCCGGCTGGCTGCCCGGGTCGCCCGTGCGGCCGATCACCTTGCCACCGGCGATGTGGCTCAGGTCCTCGAGCCACCCGCCGAGGCGCTCGTAGTCCTTGTCGTCCTCCGGCAGGGTCGCGCGCGCGGCCTCGACCTCGGCAATGGCCTCGTCCACGTTCGACTTGTTGGCGAGGGACACCTTGTCCCTCAGCTTGCTCTTCACTTCGCGGTCAAGCGGCATGACGTACCTCGTTGGCGTGAGAAGGATTAGCCGGCGCGGGAACGCGCCCTCGGGGGAATTGTGCGAAATCGGCGCGCCACGCGCCCGGGGATCGGTCGCTAGCGGCCCAGCCGCACCGTGCGCGTGGTGGTGCGGGCGTGGCCCGCGGAATCCGATGCGGTGATCGTGGCCGTGTAGCGACCGGGGGCGAGGGGCCCCAACGGCAGTGCGCGGCGGGCCGTGCCCGTGAAGCGGGCCACGCGGCGCACCTCGCGGCCGTCGGGTGCCACGAGCGAGATCCGCAGCACGGACGCGCTCACATCGTCTGCCAGCAGCACCGCGCGTGCGGGCCCGGTGGCCGACCGCGCGGCGGACCCGCGCACCTGGTGCAGGCCCGCGCGCTCGATGCGGAATGAACGGACGCGCGGGGCGCGGGTGTCCACCATCACGGGGAACTGCCGCACGCCCGTGTTGCCCGGCCAGTCGCCCGCGCGCACCTCGACGATGCGCCGCCCCTCCGGCATCCACCTGCGGCCGAGCGCGGCCGACGGCGACGTCTCGCCCGCGCGCTTCACCACCGTGCGCCCATCCACGAGCACCGACCAGCCGGTGAGGCGCGAGGCATCCTCCACGGATCCCCTCACCCGCAGCGGAAGTGACGTCACCAGGCGGGGGATGCGCGGTGCCACGGCGATCTCGGGGGGGTCGGCGTCCACGCGCACCCGGCCGGCCCCGAACAGGTCGTCCGGGCCGGGGGGGCCGAGGTCGAGCGCCTGGGTGGAGAGCAGGTCGCCGAGCCCATCGACATCGATCGGCGCTCCGGCGCGCTTGCGGGCGGAGATCATGAGGGCGATGGCACCGGCCGCGTTGGGCGCGGCGTTCGAGGTTCCCCCGACCGATCGGGGTCCCGATGGGGTGAGCACGCGGGTGTTGGTGGGCGCGGTGACGTCCGGCTTCAGCCGGCCGTCGTCCGTGGGGCCGCGCGATGAGTACGCCTTGAGGCTGTTGTTCGTCCAGTCCACGGCGCCGACCGTGATGGACCCCTCGGCGTCGCCCGGTGTGGGGATGCTGCCCGGGCCGGGATCGCCCAGCGCATCCATGGGGATCTCCCGCGAGAACAGCGTGATGCGCCCCGACGGCGCGGGTCCGGCGGCACGAATGACCCGCAGGCGGAACTCACCGCCGTCCCCGGACGGGAACCCGGTGAAGCGCTCGGTGGACCTCGCCCCGGCCACCTGCGAGTCACGGGAGGCCACGACCTCGCTCCAGGAACCCGCGGAGGTGCGCTTCTCGAGCACCAGGTCGAGGTCGGTGACCTCGGCACCCTCGGGCTGATCCCACGTGAGCGCGAAGGTGATCGGCTTGCCCGCGTCCACCGTGAAGGTCCATCCGGGCGTGGTGGGCCAGTCGAGCGCGTCGTCATCATCCGAATCGGCCCACTGGCCCTCCCAGTGGCGCTCGGCGTAGTTGCCGGCGGAGTTCACCCAGGCGATGCCCGCGGCCGCGGCGCGATCGACCGCCAGGGCCGCGGCACCGCTGCCGTCGAACGGCCCCTCGATGAAGCTGTTGCTGTGCACCACCACGTCGGGCCGCCGCGAGATGAGCCAGTCGACGGCGGCCTGGAAGTCCTGCTCGGTGTGGTAGTTGACGAACATGTACCGGGCGGCGGGCGCGTAGTCGTAGACGGTCTGGGCCACCAGCTCGCCGTGGTTGGTGGCGTTGCCGTAGGCATTGCGCCCCGCAAGGCCCCAGGTGGCGTCGAAGCTCCGGGTCTCGAGGCGGGCCGGCGGCGGGAGCTCCCCCTTCGCCTGCAGGGAGGGGATCCGCGTGCCGCCGAAGCCGAGGTCGAGCACGGCGACCACCACGCCCGCCCCGTCGCCGGCGAGCGACTGCAGGGCGTCGGCCCCCACGCGCTCGAAGCCCTCCGACCGCACCGT
>JAFMJQ010000143.1 GCA_017853415.1 Thermoleophilia bacterium
GAGGTCCACTCCGGTGAGGTCCTTGCCGGCGAAGGACTGGCCCCGGCAGTCGGGGAAGCACCGCGGTTGATCTTCAGCTGCCCCCGCCTGGCGAATGGCGGTCGTGGAGGTCGCCGTGGATGTGGTGGCCTCGGGCGCGCTGTCTCCGCATCCTGCGAGGAGGACCATCGACGCCGCTGCGGCGGCGGCGGCGGTGAGGATGGCGCTGGTTCTCGGGCGCATGGGGAGTCTCCGGAGTCGCGGTGTGCTTCGAAATTACCGGCTGGGCACCGCTCGGCGCAACTCCGCGGTCCGTAAGCACATCACGGGAAATGCCAGCACGGCCGGGTGCATCCTGCGGCTCTGGACCACTGAGTGAGAGACCGCGTCGGGCGGCTACCAGGTGCGGCCGGTTCCTACTCCCAGGGGGCCCCGCGCGCGGGATTGAACCCCGGGGAGGCGGTGCGGAGGGACATCACGTCTGGGGCAGCGGTCTCGTGGCAGGGGATCCGGGCATCGGGTGACCAGCACAGACCACGCCCAGATGGCTATGACCCGGCGGCCGCGTGGTCGTCAGGCACCGATGGACTGCCAGAGCGCACCGGACAGCCGCGCCCTGGCGCTATCCTCGCCGAACCGGATGAGGTCGACGGGGTCGATGGATTGACACTCGCTCGCGTCGGTGACCCCCCGGTGACACCACAGCCTGCACAGAAGCGCTCTGAGCAGGGGTTACCGATTCACTCGTAATGAAGGGGTCAGCGGTTCAAATCCGCTCGTCGGCTCTATCCTCTATCCCCCGTCAGATGGTCGTCATCCCGCTACACAGAGCCATCCACGCCGGACTCTCCGATATGGCTACTACTTGTCCTTGGGACCTTTCCGCTGTGACTCGACGTCCCGTGGCATTACCTGCGTCGTGCGACGCACGGGCCGTGGCTTCTTCATCAGTCGAGCAACGTGGCGATGAGTCCGTTAGAAACCGCCGTGGGACCACGATAGGGGTGGCGGTCAGCGCGAAGGTTGTCTCTCCGGCCCCCGGGGTGGCCACTGCCAGGAAGTCCGCGACGTCGCGATCGGCGAAGCCGTCAAGGGCGCTCTTCTGCCACTTCCTTAGTCGGATTGTTCGCGTGGAGATGGCCAACGAGCGCGGGAGGTTAGCCCTCGGTTCCACCGAGCCTTGTCGCGGTCGCCCACCCTGTATCATGCCGCCAATGGACATCTCACGGCATCGGGTCAAGCGTGCGTGTGTGGGAGCAGGCATGGCGCTCGCCGCCACCTGGGCGTCCACCGCCACTGCCGCCACCATCGTGGTCGAGCCCTTCGGGTCCGGCTGGACGCCCGGAACCACCTGGGCCACGTCGGGCACCTACACCCCCCAGGTGGTGACGGACAACACCCAGACCCCCGCCACCGCCATGCGCCTCTCGCCGGAAAGCCCCGGCACCCGGGTCGGCCTGCTGTCGTATGCCACCCCCCTGCCCACCTCGGAGGGCCTCGACATCCGCTTCAAGATGGCTCAGTGGGCCGGCACCATCAATTCCGGCTCGCGCACGGCGGATGGCCTCACGTTCTTCCTGCGGAAGGGCAGTGAGTCATCGAACGCCGCGGGCTACCTCGGTGGATCGCTCGGGTACGCGCCGTACCCCAGCGGTTCCGACGTCGGCCTGGCAGGGGGCCTCGTCGGCGTGGGCTTCGACCAGTGGGGCAACTTCACCGACACCAACACGGACGGGACGGACTGCTCCGGGCTCGGGCAGGCAGCGCCGGGACGCCAGGACAACACCATCGGCATCCGCGGACCGGGCACCGGCACAACCGGGTACTGCTATCTCGGGCGCACCACCGCCGGCACCGTGCAGTTCGGCACCACCACCAACACCCGCGATGGCCGCGCGCGCTCGGTGCGCATCACGGTCGATCCGGCCACGCAGGCCACCCCGAAGATCACCGTCTACTACGGGGCCACGGCGTCGGCCACCCTCACGCAGGTGCTGCAGGTGGCCGCGCCCGCGGCGCTGCTGGCGGAGCCCACCTACAGGTTCGGCTTCACCGGCTCCACGGCCACGAACACCCAGAACAACGAGGTGTGGGACCTCCAGGTGAGCAACCTGGTGCCGCCTCCGGCCACCGAGACCCCCACCACCTCGCCTGCCGGCGCCACCACGGACGCATCGGCGGCTGCGGGCGCCACCGGCGCCACCGGCGCCACCTTCAGGCTGGCCGTGGGCGCCGGTTCCGTCGTGCTCATGAGCTTGCGCGCATCCGAGGCCGGTCGCCTCATCGTGAGCGGCGCACGAGGCGCGGGTTGGAAGACCCCCGCGATCACGCCGAAGTCGATCGCGGTGTCACAGGCCACCGCGGGCACGGTCAACATGACCGCCACGATCACACCTGCCACCACGGCCCTGCTGCGCACCCGCAGCGTGAAGGTGCGGCTCGCGGCCACCATGGTGTCGCCAAGCGGCTCGCGCACGACCTCCTACAAGACCATCACGCTCCGGCGCGCGGCACCGCTGCCGGTCGCCGGCTAGCCCAGCAGGGCTTCCGCCCGGGCTACGTTCTCGAGCCCCACGCGGTCGCCCTCGGCGCGCTGGTCGGCGTCCCACTCGGGACCGGCGTCTTCCCGCAGCGACCCCGTCGGCTTCATGAGCACGGAGCCACGCAGCAGCGGCTTCGACGGTACGTCATGCGGTGGTACTGCTGGCTGGCTTCACCAGGGCCTTGGCGCTCGCGTGAGCTGTGGTGGTGGGTTCACCAGGATCTGGGTATACGTACTGAAGCACCTCACCATCACCGGATATCACCTGCACCCGCAGTAGCGGCCTCCTGGCCACTGCCTGCCACCTGCACAGCGCATGATGCGCTGTGGAGGTGAGAGGAAATCAGGGGATCATCTGCAGAAATTCACGGGCGACGGGCGTGCTCTTGGTAGGAGAGGGCCTCCTGCTCTGCCCCTTTAGCGCACTGGTTTTGTAGGAACCTTGATTTTTGTTTTATTATATCAAGCGTTAGGTGATAATCGTTTATGGTTTTATTGTTTATACTTATATCCATAATTCACCTGATCTGCTCAGGTGCGC
>JAFMJQ010000144.1 GCA_017853415.1 Thermoleophilia bacterium
CGGCGTGGGCAGGCATCCCGCAGGCTGGAGGATGGGATCAGCCTCCGGTCTGCGCCGATCCGCCGCCCGCCGTCACGCGCCGTCCTGCAGTCCTGAGATCACCAGCTCCAGGCTCGACCGCACCAGGGCCTTCTGCTCGCGCCGTGGGCGGTGCCCGTAGGGCCCCTCGAGGATGAGCGACGACAGACCGTGCACCAGTGCCCACATCGGCAGTTCGGCATCCACGCGGCGTTCCGGCGCGAGGGCACCGGTGGCCACCATCTGGTCGAGCACCTCGCTGAGGATTCGATAGGGACTGTCAGGAGCGCAGTCGTCCCCCTCGGCACCGGGCCCGTCACCGGGGAATGCGGCGTCGGCAAAGATGACCCGGTACTGGCCGGGGTTCGTGATGGCGAACTCCACGTAGGCCTGCCCGATGCCGACGAGCCGCCGCCGCGCCTGCTCCGCGTCTGTCAGTCCGGACGGCAGGCGTGAGCGGGTAGCCGCCCTGAGGGCTGCAGCGAGGCGTGCGAGCACGACCACCTTCACCGCCATCACGAGGTCGTCGCGGTTGGTGAAATGCCGGTACGCGGCGGTGGCGGACACCCCGGTCCGTCGCGCGACCTCGCGCAGCGACAGCGCCTCCGGACCACCTTCCGCAGCCAACTTCAGGCCCTCCGCCACGAGCGCATCGGCGAGGTTGCCGTGGTGGTAGGGCCTTGCCATGCGGGCTGTCGTGGACGCCGTTTTCATGCGTTAAGGGGTGCCGGTGTCATGCATTAAGTGTAGGTAAAGAACGGCCGACCACAGATGTGTACGGCGTAAACAATCTGGTTATGTTGACAGCGTTACCTTGATGACCCGACCTCCGAGGTTGCGCCGTGGACTCCTTTGGCCGTTGGATATACCGACAGCGACGCTGGGTGCTCGCGCTCTCGCTCGTGGCGATCCTCGCGATCGGCGCGGTCGGCTTCAGCGTCTTTCCCAAGCTCCAGGCGGAGGGCTTCACCGACGACTCCAGTGCGTCGGCCACGGTGGAGCGGGTGCTCGCCGACGACTTCCGTGAGCCCGCCACCGACGCGTTCCTGCTCGTGCGTTCGCCCGGATCGCAGGTGACCACGGGCCAGGCCGCTGCGGTGGGCCAGCGGCTCACCCGGGAGGTCGCGTCGGTGCAGGGGGTGACGTTCGTGCAGTCCCCGTGGTCGCCGGGTGGTCCCGACACGCTGGTGAGCCCGGGTGGCGACGCCGCGCTCATCCTGGTGAGCCTCGTCCCCGATGAGGCCGCGGCGGAGCAGGCGGCGGTCGACCTGCGCGACCGCTTCGCGGGAACGACCGATGGGGTGGAGGTGCTCGCGGGCGGCGCGACGGTCGCGGGCGCCGCCGTTGGCGAGCGCATCGGACGCGATCTGGTGACGGCCGAACTGATCGCCATCCCCATCACCCTGCTGTTGCTTCTGTTCGTCTTCGGGGGGCTGATCGCCGCGGGCCTGCCCGTGCTGGTGGGGATAGGCGCCGTGCTGCTGAGCTTCGGCGGACTCCTGGCATTCACCTTCGCGACCGACGTCTCCATCTACGCCGTCAACCTCATCACGGGGCTCGGGTTGGCGCTGGGCATCGACTACTCGTTGCTCATCGTCAGCCGCTTCCGCGAGGAGTTGCGCAAGGGCACCGACGTGGAGTCGGCGCTCGGCATCACGGTGGCCACCGCGGGGCGCACGGTGATCGCGTCGGGCCTGGTGGTTGCCGTCACGATGGCGGGATTCCTGTTCTTCCCCCTCTACTTCCTCCGCTCGTTCGGGTACGCAGGCCTGGTGGTGGTGATCGCCGCCGTGCTCGGCGCCATCTTCGTGCTGTGCAGCCTGTTGGCCATCCTGGGCCAGCGCGTGAATCGGTTCACGGTGTGGCGGCGCTCGACCGAGACGCGCGACACCGGCTTCTGGGCGCAGGTGGCCCGACGGGTGATGCGGAGGCCCGCGCTGTGGGGCGGGGCGGCCGTGGCCGTGCTGGTGGTGCTGTCGCTGCCGGCCTTCGGGGTGGTGTTCGGGCCCACGGATGAGCGCTCGCTGCCCGCCGACGACCCGGCTGCGGTGGCCGGCCAGTCCGTGCGCACAGCCTTCGTGGGCAACGATGCAAGCCCCATCGAGATCGTCTTCCCGTCCGGGCAGGCCCCCGCTGACGGAGCGGCGTACGCGCGTGAGGTGTCGCAGGTGCCGGGCGTGGAGGCCGTGGTGGCGGCCGACGGCGTGTTCACGGACGGTCGGCGCGTGGGGCCCGCGCCGGACGCGGACGCACTCACCAGCCCGTCTGGTGCAGAGCGCATCGTGGCCACGAGCTCGGTGGTGCCCGGCACCGGGGAGGCGCGTGGTCAGGTTTCCGAGATCCGTGACATCAATGGCGCAGCGCTCGTGGGAGGCGCTGCCGCGGAGGATGCCGACACCATCAATGCGATCGCCGGCGCCCTGCCGGCGGTCATCACCTGGGTGGTGGTGAGCGTGCTCGTGCTGCTCTTCCTCTACACCGGCAGCCTGCTGCTGCCGGTGAAGGCCGTGATCATGAACGTCCTCGGCCTTGCGGCCACCCTGGGGATCCTCGTGTGGGTGTTCCAGGAGGGGTATCTCACGTGGCTGGTGGGCGGTTTCACCGTCACCGGCACCGTGGACACCTCGATGGTCGTGCTCACCGCCATCGTGGCCTTCGCCCTCGCCATGGACTACGAGCTGTTCCTCATCTCGCGCATTCGCGAGGAGTGGCTTCGCACGGGCGACAACGAGGCCGCCGTGGCGTTCGGCATGCAGCGGTCCGGCCGCATCGTGACGGCCGCGGCCATCCTCATCGCGGTGCTGTTCGGCGCCTTCATCACGTCGAGCGTCACCACCATCAAGGTGCTGGGGCTGGGCGTGGCGGTGGCCATCCTGATCGACGCCACCATCATCCGCGGCGTGGTCGTGCCGGCCTTCATGCGCATCGCCGGCAAGTGGAACTGGTGGGCCCCGCGCTGGCTCAAGCGCGTGCATGACCGCATCGGCCTCACCGACTAGCGTCGGTGGCGCTGGCCCCTG
>JAFMJQ010000167.1 GCA_017853415.1 Thermoleophilia bacterium
ACTGCAGTTTTAGCAGGAAGTGGAGGTTGTAACCAAGAAACTCTTTCGGAAAAAGAAACACGTTCTTTGTCACGTTGAGTTAGTTGTTCAGTTATTACTTGATTAGGAGAAGTTCCTTTATAGAAGTTTTCAACTTTTTTAGCTATTTCTTGAGAGTCAGCAAATTTATCTTCAGAGTTTTTTTCACGTCTTCTAGCAAGAGCTGGAAATGCTTTTTCACTTTGTGGTCCAGTTGCACCCACTGCTCGATAAAAGCGTGGTTCTAATTCGCGACGGTTTTCTTCACTCACAACTAAGACCCTAGCGAACTAATTAGGACTAATCGTCCAAGCCTTCAAGTTCTAGGCGAGCATTTTCGCCACTGAAGCGAGATTTAGATAAACCTGTGGAAACTTCTTCAGGTGCTTCTATTTGTTTTGTGGTGGGCACACCTTTTTGCGCTAAGCGTTTGGCTTGCGAAACTGCTTGGCGATCAAAAGAGGAAACAAAAGAGTTATAGCCATCAACAGCTTTACTTAAACCAGAACGCATGGTGTCAATATGTTCTACTAATTTAACTAAGCGCTTTAACATTTCAGCGCCCATGTTTCTTATTTCTTCAGCATTATTATTTAAATCTCTTTCACTCCAACCAAAAGAAATTGTGCGAAGCAAACCAAGCATGGTGGTAGGAGTTGCTGGAATTATGTTTTTACCAAAAGCTTTTTCTAATAAAAGCCCATCAAAATCAAGGGCAGAAGTTAACAAAGATTCAAAGGGGAGAAACAGAATTACAAAGTTAGGGGATTTGGCCGAAGTTGTTTGGTATTCCTTGGCAGATAATTCATTAATTCTTTTGCCTAAATCTTTTGAGTGCTTATCAAGCAATACTGCTTTTTCTGCTTGATCATTTGTGCCCATTGCTTCAAAGAATGCATCCCAAGGAAATTTGGCATCAATTAATACTTCGCCACCTCCTGCTAGCAATATCGAAACATCTGGTCGAGCGACTCCATCAACACCTGCTCTGGAATCTTGTCTTTGAAAATGTGTGCCTTCCAGAAGTCCTGCATGTTTAAGTAATTGCTCTAATTGCATTTCCCCGTATTGACCACGAGTTTGACCTTTGCCCATTGCTGAAGCAATTTGTCTGGTTGCTACTTCTAAAGATTCATTTCTTTCTCTTACTAATTCCATTTCAGTTTTCAACATTGATTCAGCCATACTGCGACGTCTATCTGCGTCTTCAGATTTGTTTTTTAGTTCAGAAAGTGCTTCTTGCACAGGTTTGAGCATTTGATCAATGGTGGAGGAGGCCAAAGTTGCTTTTTCTAGTGCACTATTTCTTTCTTCCAAAGACTGAACTTTGCCACTTAAAAGCACTGATCTTTGACGACCGATAAACCAAGCAAAAGGTGTAGCAATAACAACACCAATCACAATTCCAAGAATTAACGACGAAGTTTGCATATATATAAGTCTGTATTAATGGGCTGACAATTTCATTTTGGCCACGCCCGTAAGATGGTGCATATGGCATTGTCAGTGGGCATCGTTGGCTTACCCAATGTTGGTAAATCTACCCTTTTCAATGCACTCACCAAAAACAATGTTTTAGCAGCTAATTACCCTTTTGCCACCATTGAGCCAAACATTGGAATTGTTGGCGTTCCTGATGAAAGATTAAAAACACTTGCCACAATATTTGGATCTAAAGAATTACTTCCCGCTTCAGTTTCTTTTGTTGATATTGCAGGAATTGTGAAAGGTGCTTCTGAAGGAGCAGGTTTAGGAAATAAGTTCTTAGCAAATATTCGTGAAACAGATGCAATATGTCAAGTAATTAGAGTCTTTGTTGATCCAGATGTAGTTCACGTTGATGGAAAAGTTTCACCCCTTGATGACATTGAAACAATTAACACCGAATTAATCCTTGCTGATATTCAATCAATTGATAAAGCAATTCCTCGTTTGGAAAAAGAAGCCCGAGGAAACAAAGAAAAGACTGCACTCTTAGAAGAAGCCAAGAAAGCAAGACAATCACTTGATGAAGGTAAAACTGTTTTTGCTGCCAAACTTGATATGGAACTATTAAAGGAACTATTTCTTTTGACAGCCAAACCATTTTTGTATGTTTTTAACGTTGATGAATCAGGATTAGGCAATGAAGCACTTCAGGCACCTTTACGAAAATTGGTAGAACCTGCTGAGGCAATATTTGTAAATGCAAAATTAGAAACTGATTTAGCTGAATTATCTGAGGAAGAAGCAAAAGAATTGTTGGAATCTGTTGGGCAAAGTGAATCAGGTTTAGCAAGACTGGCTAGAGTTGCCTTTGACACACTTGGACTACAGACTTATTTAACGGCCGGGCCAAAAGAAGCAAGAGCCTGGACAATTCATAAGGGAGACTCCGCACCTATGGCTGCGGGTGTTATTCACACTGATTTCCAAAAAGGTTTCATTAAAGCAGAAATAGTTTCTTTTAAAGATCTAGTTGAAGCCGGTTCAATGGCAGAAGCAAAGTCAAAAGGAAAAGTAAGAATGGAAGGAAAAGATTACGTCATGCAAGATGGTGACGTAGTTGAATTCAGGTTCAACGTTTAAAGGGATAAATGACAAATATTAAAACAAGAGATGACATTAGAAACTTAGCTATTATTGCCCACGTTGATCATGGCAAAACAACATTGGTTGATGCGATGTTATGGCAGTCAGGTGCTTTTCGAGCTAACCAAGACGTGAACGAACGAGTCATGGACTCAACAGATTTAGAAAGAGAAAAAGGCATCACAATTTTGGCAAAGAACACTGCCATTAATTACACAGATCCAGAACTTGCCCCAAATGGCGTAATCATCAACATCATTGACACACCAGGCCACGCTGATTTTGGTGGCGAAGTTGAACGCGGACTTGAAATGGTTGACGGTGTTGTTTTGTTAGTGGATGCAAGTGAAGGCCCACTGCCACAAACAAGATTTGTGTTAAGAAAAGCTTTCCAAAAAAGATTGCCAGTAATTTTAGTAATTAATAAAACAGATCGTTCAGATTC
>JAFMJQ010000051.1 GCA_017853415.1 Thermoleophilia bacterium
CGCATCGTAACGGGGCGGCTCGGACAGCCAACCCGGTGTGTCACGTCGTTTCAGCGGCGGCCCCTGAGCCCCCGGCACGCGGCATGGCGACCGTCTGGCGCCGGGTTCGGATGCAGCCGCGGGCCCCGCCCATTGACGGGCTGCGATGCCCCGGCTATGGTCCACAGCGCTTGACGCATCAAGAGCGGTGGAGGGAAATGGCCCTTTGAAGCCGCGGCAACCAGCGCGATAGCGCCAGGTGCCAATTCCTACAGGCATTCGTGCCTGGGAGATGCACGGGGCACACGCTTCCATATACGAAGCGCCCTCGGACTCCCGGCTACGAGAGGAGGACGAGGATGACAGCAGTGAATGGGCGGGCCACCGGGGCACGGGGCCTGCGATGCAAGGAGTGCGGCGAGGAGCTTCCGCTCGGGGCGTCGTACGCCTGCGAGTTCTGCTTCGGCCCGCTCGAGGTGGCCTACGACCGCGACAGGCTCGCGGCCACGGTGACGCGGGAGTCGATCGCGGCGGGTCCTCCGTCGATCTGGCGCTACGCCGACCTGCTTCCCTGCGCACCCGAGGACCCCACGGCGGGACTCCCCGTGGGCCTCAGCCCGTTGGTGCGCGCCCCGCGGCTGGCCGAGCGCCTCGGCCTCGGCGAGGTGTGGGTGAAGAACGAGACCGCGAACCCCACGCACTCGTTCAAGGACCGCGTGGTGAGCGTGGCGCTGCAGAAGGCCCGCGAGCTGGGCTACGAGGTGGCGGCATGTGCGTCCACCGGCAACCTCGCGCAGTCGGTGGCGGCGCACGCCGCGGCAGCGGGGATGAAGAGCTACGTCTTCGTACCGGCCGACCTCGAGCACCAGAAGATCATCGCCACGGGCATCTACGGCTGCACGCTGGTGGCGGTGGACGGCAACTACGACGACGTCAACCGGCTCTGCATGGAACTGGCCGCCGATCGCCCGTGGGCGTTCGTGAACGTCAACGTGCGCCCGTACTACAGCGAGGGGTCGAAGACCCTGGCCTACGAGACGGCCGAGCAGCTGGGCTGGACCCTGCCTGACCGCTGCGTGGTGCCCATCGCGTCGGGCTCGCTCTACACCAAGATCCACCGCGGCTTCACCGAGTTGCTGGACCTCGGCCTGGTGGAGGGTCGCGTGCCGGCGATGAACGGCGCGCAGGCGCAGGGCTGCGGCCCCGTGGCCGCCGCCTACGAGGCCGGCCTCGACTTCGTGGCGCCGGTTCGCCCCGAGACCATCGCGAAGAGCCTCGCCATCGGCAACCCGGCCGACGGCCTGTTCGCGCTTGACGTGGCCCGTGGCACCGGCGGCGGCATCGACGCGGTCACCGAGGAGGAGATCACCGACGGCATCGCCCTGCTGGCCGAGACCACCGGCGTCTTCACCGAGACCGCCGGGGGCGTGACCACCGCCGTGCTCAAGCGCCTCGCCGACCGCGGGGAGATCGGCCCCGACGAGCGCGTGGTCATCTACATCACGGGTGACGGCCTGAAGACCCTCGACGCCGTCGCCGAGCGCGTGGAGCCCGTCACCATCAAGCCCACCGTGGCCGACTTCGAGGCCGCAGTGGCCGACACCAACACCCTGGAGATCGTCTGATGAGCGTCACCGTCCGAATCCCCTCGCCGCTCAGGCCGCTCACCGGCGGCGCCGGCACCGTGGAGTGCGCGCCCGGCACGGTGGGGGCCATCATCGACGAGCTCGACGCGCAGCACCCCGGATTCAAGGACCGCGTGACGCAGGACGGCGAGCTGCGCCGCTTCGTGAACGTCTTCGTTGCCGGCCAGGACGTGCGGTTCGAGCAGGGAATCCAGACCGACGTCGGGGACGGCCAGGAGGTCACCATCCTCCCGGCGGTGGCGGGGGGCTGACCGCCTCGCGCACGGCCTTCGTCACGGGCGGCACCGGCCTCGTGGGCGGCGCCCTGGTGGAGGCCCTGCTCTCGAACGGCGTCGAGGTGGTCGCGCTGGTGCGGGCGCCCGAGGGTGCGCGCCGCCTCTCCGAGGCCGGCGCCGTGGTGGCGCGCGGCGACCTGGGTGAGGCCGCCCGCTGGGACGCCCGCGCGGCGGCAGCGGATGTGATCTTCCACGTGGGCCTGCCGCGGCTCACCCCGCCCCTCCGTCGAAGGCACCTGCGCAAGGCCGAGCGCGAGGCCGCGGCGGGTGCGGAGATCGTGCGGCAGCTGGCCGATGGGCGACCGGTGGTGATGGCCTCGTGCGCGATCGCCGACTCCCGCGGCGCCCTCGATATCGCCCGCCCGGCGCGTGCCGCTGAGGCCGCGCTCGCGGGCACCGATGCGCGCATCGTGAGGATCCCGTGGGCATATGGCCCGTCGGGGTTCATCTGCGATATCTCGCGTGGCCTGCAGATGCGGCGCTTCCGCATGGTGGGGCCGGCGCAGAATCGCATCGCCCTCGTCGGTGCCCGTGATGCCGCCCGGGCGCTGCTCGCGGCCGCAGCCGCGCCCCCCGGCCTCTACGCGGTGGCGGAACCCGAGCCGCCGACGCAGCTCGAACTCGTGCACCACCTGTGCGCCGTCCGCAACGCGCCGCGACCCGATCACCTGCCTCCGCGCATGGCGGGCATGAGCATGGGCTCGGTGGTGGTGGAGGCCATCACCGCCGACCAGCGGGTGGCGAGTTCGCCCCCGCCCGGCTTCTCACATGCCCAGCGCTGGGACCGCGACCTGGCGGGTGCCCTCGGCGGGGCGTAACCCCCCGGCCCCGTCAGGCCGTCGGGGCGTCCGGATCTATGGGGGCCGCGGCCTCCGGCGGGATGATGGGCAGGTCGGTGGCGTGCTGAACCGCACCGCCGCGGTGGTAGCGCACGTCCACGACATCGGCCTTCTGGTCGCCGTACACGCCCACGCCTGCGAGTAGGGCCATGCGCCGTCCGAAGCCGCGCTTCGGTGCGCGCGCTTTTGGCACAAGGGGGGTGGAAAACCGCAGCCAGCGGCCCTCCACGGTGTAATGCTCTCCCTCCTCCCGGGGCGCGCCGTTCACCCAGACCATGAAGGGCCCCTCGGCCCCCTCGGGCAGGGCCACGCTCCACACCGGTTCATCCACGCGCTGATCGTACTCGCACTTCTGCCGGTGGCGGCCCGTCGACGGCCCCGCCCCGCCCCGCCACCGGATGCGGCCGTGGCGGGGCGGTGCACAGCACGCGCGGCAGGATTCGAACCTGCGACCCCTGGCTCCGGAGGCCAGTGCTCTATCCACTGAGCTACGCGCGCTCGCGGGCCTAGTGTAGACACGCCATGCGGATCGCCATCCTGGGGGATACCCACTTCCCGCGTCGCGGCGCGACGCTACCGGCGGCGTGCGTCGCCGAATGCCGCGCGGCCGACCTCATCGTGCACACCGGCGACCTCGCCGACATGGCGGCCCTCTCGGGGCTGCGCGCTCTCGGCCCGGACGTCGTGGCGGTGACCGGCAACGCTGACGATGCGCGCGTGGCGAAGGAGCTGCCGGCCACGGCGGAGTGTGAGCTACCGGGCGGGCGACGGCTGGGGGTCGTGCACAACGGGGGCCCTGAGGCCGGGCGCCTCGAGCGCCTGCGCAAGCGCTTCCCCGGCTGCGACATCGTGGTGTTCGGTCATTCCCACATCCCGCTCATGGCGGTGGCGGCCGACGGATTCATGATCATCAACCCCGGCAGTGCCACCGATCGCCGCCGACAGCCGCGCCATTCGATGGCCGTGCTCACAGCGCCCGCGCGCGGGGCCATGAGGGTGCGGTTCGTCGACCTCGATGCGGGGGGTGGGGACCTGCCTCCCGAACTGGTTCGCGAGGCCGCGTAGAGTCGCCGCGTGGACCTGATCATCACCTTCATCGGCACCTCGGCGTCCGTGCCGAGTGCCGCACGCGGCACCTCGGCCACCCTCGTGAGCCGGGGCGGGCGCCGCTGGCTCGTGGACTGCGGCGAGGGCACCCAGCGCCAGCTGCTGCGCTCCGGGGTGGGGCTCGCCGACGTGGACGTGGTGCTGCTGACCCACCTTCATGGTGACCACTTCCTCGGCCTTCCCGGGATGTTCAAGACATTCGCGCTGCGTGGTCGCGAGGAGCCCCTGCTGCTCATGGGCCCGGAGGGCCTTCACCGCCTCATGGAGACCCTGCAGCCGCTCATCGGGCGCCTGCCGTTCCACCTGGAGGTGCAGGAGTGCGGGGCGGGCGAGGTGCTGCGCGACGACGACGCGGTGATCACGGCCTTCCACACCGACCACGGGGTGCGCGCGCTGGGGTACGCCGTGGTGGAGGATGACCGCCCGGGCGCGTTCGACGTGGACGCCGCCCGTGCCCTCGGCGTTCCCGACGGGCCGCAGTTCGGCGTGCTGCAGCGCGGCGGCGAGGTGACGCTCGATTCGGGCGTCGTGGTGCGGCCGGACCAGGTGATGGGGGAGGCCCGGCGGGGGCGCGTGGTGGTGTTCTCGGGTGACACCCGGCCGTGCACCGGCACCGAGGATGCCGCCCGCGACGCCGACCTGCTCATCCACGAGGCCACCTTCTGCGATGAGGACCTCGACCGCGCCGTCGAGACGCGGCACTCCACCGCGCGCGAGGCGGGCGCCCTGGCGGCGCGCGCCGGCGTGCGCATGCTGGCGCTCACGCACGTGAGCACCCGCGTGCACCCGAAGGAGGTGCGCCGCGAGGCCGAGCAGGAGTTCCCGGGGGTCATCGTCCCCCGCGACTTCGACCAGGTGGAGATCCCGTTCCGCGAGCGCGGCGAGCCGCGGCTCATCCCGGTGCAGGATCGGCTGGGGAAGGGCGCGCGCGACGACGCCCCGCCCGCCGGCACCTGAGGCGGGCGCCGCACGGGCTGCTAGGTTGCCCACCGCAGACCTTTAACGCCGGTCCCGTGAGGCCGGGAAGGAGCATGCAGAGATGGGGAAGGTCCTGATCGACGCCGATCAGTGCCGCCGTACCGTGGCGCGTATCGCCCACGAGATCGTCGAGCACCACCCCGACACATCCGCCGTGGCCCTCGTGGGCCTCCACACACGCGGCGTGCCGCTGGCCGAGCGCCTGAGGGTGCTGATCGAGGAGTTCTCGGGAGAGGCCCCGGCCATCGGATCGGTGGACATCGCGCTGTACCGCGACGACGTGGGCGTGGGTGGCGGCAGGCGCGGGGTGGTGCCGGTGGTGGGGGAGACCATCCTCGACTTCGACATCGCCAGCCACTCGGTGGTGCTCGTGGACGACGTCCTCTACACCGGGCGCACGATCCGCGCGGCCATCGACGCGGTGTTCGACTACGGCCGCCCCCCCAAGGTGGAGCTCGCGGTGCTGGTGGATCGCGGCCACCGGGAGCTGCCGATCAGGCCCGACTACGTGGGCCGCAACCTCCCCACGAACCGCGATGAGCGCATCACGGTGCACCTGGCCGAGATCGACGGCTCGGATGAAGTGCTGCTGGAGGAGGGATCATGAGCACCCGCAGTTCGCTGCTTCGCATCAGCGACCTCACGGCCGATGACGTGGAGCGCATCCTCGGTACCGCCGACCGCTTCGCATCGGTGATGGACCGCGACATCAAGAAGGTGCCCACCCTGCGTGGGCGCACGGTGGTCAACCTGTTCCTCGAGCCCTCCACGCGCACGAGCACGTCGTTCGAGCTCGCCGCCAAGCGGCTGTCGGCCGACGTGGTGAGCATCAAGGGGCAGGGCACGAGCATGGACAAGGGCGAGACCCTCAAGGACACCATCCTCACGCTCGAGGCCTACGAGCCCGACGTGTTCGTGATCCGCCACCCCCAGGTGGGCGCGTGCGCCGTGGCCGGTCGCTACACCGATGCCGCGGTGGTGAATGCCGGTGACGGCACGGGCGAGCACCCCACGCAGGCGCTGCTCGACGTGTTCACGGTGCAGCAGGAGGTCGGATCGCTCGAGGGCATGCACGTGGCAATCGTGGGCGACGTGATGCACTCGCGCGTGGCGCGATCGGGCATCCAGGCGTTCCGCATGATGGGCGCCCGGGTCACCGTGGTGGCGCCCCCCACCCTGGTGCCCCGCCATCTGGCCGAGGCCCTCGGGGTGGAGGTGTCGGCGGACATCCGTGACATCGCGGATGCCGACGTCGTCTACGTGCTGCGCATGCAGCTCGAGCGCATGGGCGCGGGCGGCTTCGTGCCGTCGCTCGAGGAATACGCGCGCATGTATCAGGTGAACCACACGCGCCTTCGGCCCGGGCAGCGCGTGATGCATGCCGGCCCCGTCAACCGCGGGGTCGAGATCAGCGGGGCGGTCGTGGACGACCCCGATTCACTCATCGAGGCCCAGGCGGCCAATGGACTGGTGGTGCGCATGGCGGTGCTGTACGACGTGCTGACGGAGCCGGCGAGCGAGCCCGGCGAGACCGGGGACGGCCTCGCCCTGGAGGCCGCATGAGCACGGCCCCGCCCAACCCGCGCGTGCGGCTTCCGCAGCGACCGGGCGACCCGGCCAACGTGGTGATCAGCGGGGCGCGAATCCTCGATCCCGCCGCGGGGATCGACCGCACGGGCGACCTGGTGATCCGCGACGGCGTGATCGGGGCTGACCCCGACGGGCTCGAGGTGGTCGACGGCGCGGGCCTCACGGTGATTCCCGGCATCGTCGACGTGCATGTGCACCTGCGCACGCCCGGCAAGGAGCACGCCGAGGACATCGCCACCGGAACCGCCGCCGCGGCGGCCGGCGGAGTGGTGACGGTGCTCGCCATGCCCAACACCCAGCCGCCGACCGACAGCCCGAGCATCCTCGGGTCGCTGCTCGAGCGGGCCTCGCGCGAGGCGGTGGTGCCCACGGGCTTCATCCCCGCGATCACGGTGGGGCAGCAGGGTGAGACGCTCACCGAGCACGGCGACCTCGCCGAGGCCGGTGCCGCCGCGCTGTCCGATGACGGCGTGCCCGTGGGCAGCGCACTGGTGATGCGCCGCGCGCTGCAGTACCAGAAGGCCACCGGCCTGCTGTTCACCCTGCACGAGGAGGACATGAGCCTCTCGGGCACCGGGGTGATGCACGAGGGCACGGTGTCGGCACGCATCGGTCTCGCCGGCATCCCCGGGGTGTCCGAGGCCGTGCAGGTGGCGCGCGACTGCGCGCTGGCGGGCTACGAGGACGGGCGCATCCACATCTGCCACGTGTCCGCGCGCGAGACGGTGGACGAGGTGCGCCGGGCGAAGACGCGCGGCGTGCAGGTGACGGCCGAGGTGACCCCGCACCACCTGCTCCTCACCGACGAGGCCGTGGGCGACGACCCCGACCCCGCGAAGTTCAAGATGAACCCGCCGCTGCGCAGCGAGGACGACCGCCAGGCCCTGATCGAGGCCCTGGTGGACGGCACCCTCGACTGCATCGCCACCGACCACGCCCCGCATCCGGGGGACGAGAAGGAGAACCCCTTCGCCGCGGCGCCGTTCGGGGTGATCGGCCTCGAGACCGCCTTCGCCGCGTGCCACACCGAGCTGGTGCTGGGCGGACGGATGTCGCTCGAGGACCTCATCCTCAGGATGAGCACGACCCCTGCGCAGATCTTCGGCCTTCCGGTGCCCACCCTCGCAGAGGGCGCCACGGCCAACCTGGCGGTGGTCGACCTGGCGGCCACCGACCGCGTGGGCGATCGCCCCTACGCGAGCAAGTCGAGCAACGCGGCGTTCGTGGGGATGGACCTCACGGGCCGCATCGTCATGACCCTGGCCGGAGGCCAGGACGTCTACCGGAGGGACGCATGAGCAACCGCCACCCCGCGCTGGCAGCCCGCGAGGACGCCGGCCTGGTGATCATCGACGTCCAGGACGCCTTCGCGCCCGTGATCGACGGGTTCGACGAGGTCGTGGCCAACTGCGGCCTCCTGGCCGAGGGATTCGGCGTGATGGGCCGACCGGTGATCGTCACCGAGCAGTACCCCAAGGGGCTCGGGCACACCGTGCCGGCACTGGCCGAGCGACTGCCCGATGGCACGCCCATCATCGAGAAGACGCGTTTCTCGGCGTGCGGGGTGGAGGGCTTCGAGGATGCCTACGACGCCGCTCGCTGCGACACCTGGGTGGTGTGCGGCGTGGAAGCGCACGTGTGCGTGAACCAGACGGTGCACGACCTGCTCTCGCGCGGGGCATCCGTGCACGTGGCGGCCGATGCCGTGAGTTCCCGCACGCAGGCCAACCGGCAGGCGGGACTCGACAAGGCGGCACGCGCCGGCGCGCATGTGACATCGGCCGAGATGGTGCTGTTCGAGATGCTGGGCCAGGCGGGCGGCCCGGAGTTCAAGGCGATCTCGGCGCTGGTGCGATGAGCGACGCCGTGATCGTGCTCGAGGACGGCATGGTGCTGCCGTGCCGCTCGGTGGGCGCGCCGGGCACCGCGCTTGGCGAGATGGTGTTCACCACCGGGATGAACGGCTACCAGGAGGCCGTCACCGACCCGTCGTACCTCGGTCAGATCCTCACGTTCAGCGCACCCATGATCGGCAACTACGGCACCGGCGACCAGGCGCTCGAGAGCGGCCGCGTGTGGCCGGGGGCGGTCATCGCCACGCGCATCGGCGACTCCCCCGGGGTCGCGGGCCCGGTGGGATTCCGGTCATGGCTTGCCGCGCAGGGCGTGGTGGCCGTGGAGGACGCCGACACCCGGCGCCTGGTGCGGCACCTGCGCGATCACGGTGCCATGCGCGGCGGCGTGAGCACCGAGATGGGCGCCGAGGAACTCCTGGCGCTGGTGCGCGAGCATCCGCACCTCGACGGGCGCGACCTCTCGGTGGAGGCGTCCGGTGAGCGCCGCTCGCTCGGCGACGACGGCCCGACGATCGTGGCGGTCGACTGCGGGATGAAGCAGGGCATCCTGAGCGGGCTCGCCGGCTCGGGGATGCGCGTGGAGGTCGTCCCCGCGGGTACCACCGCCGATGAGATCCTCGCGCTCGGCCCCGATGGGGTGTTCATCAGCAACGGTCCCGGGGACCCGGCCGCCTGCGTGCCGGTGATCGACGCGCTCTCGGGCGTGCTGGGGAAGGTGCCGGTGTTCGGCATCTGCCTCGGCCACCAGTTGCTGTCGCACGCGCTCGGCCTGCGCACCGAGAAGCTGCCCTTCGGGCATCGCGGAGCCAACCATCCCGTGCAACGGGCGGAGGACGGCGTGGTGGAGATCACGGTGCAGAACCACGGGTACGCGGTGGTGGCCGATTCGCTGCCCGATGGGGTGGAGGTGACCCGCACGAGCCTGTTCGACGGCAGCGTGGAGGGCATCGCGGCCCCCGATCTGCTCGCCGCATCGGTGCAGTACCACCCCGAGGCCAGGCCCGGGCCGCACGACGCCCGGTACCTGTTCCGTGCCTTCCGCGACCGGGTGGCCGCCTGATGCCGCGCCGCGAGGACATCCGCACCATCATGGTGCTGGGCAGTGGCCCCATCGTCATCGGGCAGGCCGGGGAGTTCGACTACTCGGGCACCCAGGGCTGCCGGGCGCTTCGCGACGAGGGCTATCGCATCGTGCTCGTCAACTCGAACCCGGCCACGATCATGACCGACCCAGGTGTGGCCGACCGCACCTATGTGGAGCCGCTCGACGTGCATGCCGCCGAGCGCATCATCCAGGTGGAGCAGCCCGACGCCATCCTGCCGACCCTCGGCGGCCAGACCGCCCTGAACCTGGCCATCGACCTCGCCGAGGCGGGCGTGCTCGAGCGCCATGGGGTGGAGCTCATCGGCGCCGACGTGGACGTCATCCGCCGCGCGGAGGACCGCGACCTCTTCAAGGAGTGCATGCGCGAGGTGGGCGTTCCGGTGCTCGACAGCCGCATCGCCACCGACCTCCAGGGCGCACGCGATGCGGCGGACGCCCTGGGCTACCCGATCATCCTGCGTCCGGCGTTCACGCTGGGTGGCGAGGGCGGTGGCGTGGCGCTCACCCCCGACGACCTCGAGCCGGTGGTCACCAACGCGCTCGCGGCCAGCCCCATCTCGCAGGTGCTGATGGAGCGGTCGGTCACCGGATGGGACGAGATCGAGCTCGAGGTGGTGCGTGACCGCAACGACAACGCGGTGATCGTCTGCACCATCGAGAACCTCGATCCCATGGGCGTGCACACCGGCGATTCGGTCACCGTGGCCCCGGCCATGACCCTCGACGACCGGGAGCAGCAGCTGCTGCGCGACGCGGCCATCGAGGTGGTGCGCGCCGTGGGCGTGGAGACCGGCGGCGCGAACGTGCAGTTCGCGCTCAACCGGGCCACCGGTGAGATGGTGGTGATCGAGATGAACCCGCGTGTGTCGCGGTCGTCCGCCCTGGCGTCGAAGGCCACGGGCTTCCCGATCGCCCGCATCGCCGCGCGCCTGGCCATCGGCTACACGCTCGATGAGCTCCCCAACGACATCACCAAGGTCACGCCCGCATCGTTCGAGCCCACGCTCGACTACGTGGCCGTAAAGGTGCCGCGGTTCGCGTTCGAGAAGCTCACCGAGGACCGCGTGCCGCTGTCCACCTACATGCAGAGCGTGGGGGAGGTGCTGGCCCTCGGGCGCACGTTCGGCGAGGCGCTTGGCAAGGCGCTGTCCGCGCGCGAGCTCGACGCCCGCCTCGATGAGCCGGCGTCGGTGGCCGACGCCCTCGAGCGCCTGCAGAAGCCCTCGTGGGACCGCTTCGACCTCATGATGTGGGCGGCGCGCAACGGCGCGACGCCCGAGCAGCTGCACGAGGCCACCGGCGTGCACCGGTGGTTCACGCACGAGATCGTGGCGCTGGCCACGGCGGCCGACGACCTGCCGGCCGACCTCGCCGGCATCGACCACGACCAGATGCTGGATGCCCGGCGTCGCGGTCTCACCGATCGCGACATCGCCGCGCGCACGGGCGCGAGCGAGGCCGAGGTGGGGCAGAGGCGCCATGCGCTTGGCGTGCGTCCGTCGTACCGCGCCGTGGACACCTGCGCCGCCGAGTTCGCCGCCGTCACGCCGTACTACTACGGCACCTACGGCACCGAGGGCGAGGCCACGCCGCTCGATCGCCCCTCGGTCGTGGTGCTGGGCTCCGGCCCCAATCGCATCGGGCAGGGCATCGAGTTCGACTACTGCTGCGTGCATGCGGCCCAGACGGCGCAGGAGCTGGGCTACGCGGCCATCATGGTCAACTGCAACCCCGAGACGGTGTCCACCGACCACGGGGTGAGCGACAGGCTCTACATGGAGCCGGTCACCCTCGACGCCGTGCTGGACATCTGCCAGGCCGAGCAGCCGGTGGGGGTCATCGCCCAGCTCGGCGGCCAGACCCCCCTGCGCCTGGCCGCGCCGCTCAAGGCGGCGGGGGTGACCGTGCTCGGCACCTCGCCCGAGGCCATCGACATGGCGGAGGACCGTGGCCGATTCGGCGCGCTGCTCGGCGACCTGGGCCTCAAGGCGCCGCCGTGGGCGATGGCAGAGGGCGAGGCCGACCTGCTGGCCGCCGCCGAGGAGGTTGGCTACCCGGCGCTCGTACGCCCCTCGTACGTGCTCGGGGGTCGCGCGATGGCCATCGTGTCGGGGCCGGATGAGCTCCGGGCCTGGCTGGCCAAGGAGAAGCCGCGTGGCCTCGTGATGGTCGACCGCTTCCTGGCGGGCGCCACCGAGATCGACGTCGATGCCCTCTCCGACGGTGAGTCCACCTGGATCGCCGGGGTGATGGAGCACGTGGAGGAGGCGGGCGTGCATTCCGGCGATTCGGCGTGCGTGCTGCCGCCGCAGGGCATCGGGGCCGATGCCGACGCCGACGTCCGTCGCCAGGCCGCCATGCTCGCCGAGGCCATCGGCGTGAAGGGCCTCCTGAACGTGCAGTTCGCCCTGCGCGACGGCACGGCGTACGTGATCGAGGCCAACCCGCGCGCATCGCGCACCGTGCCGTTCGTGGCCAAGGCCACGGGCGTGCCCGTCGTGCGGCATGCGGTGCGCCTGATGCTCGGCGAGAAGATCGCCGATCTGGGCCTGCCGGTGGGCAACGCGATGTCCCACGTGGCCGTGAAGGAGGCCGTGCTGCCGTTCGCCCGCTTCCCATGGGCCGATCCCGTGCTGGGGCCGGAGATGCGCTCCACGGGGGAGGTCATGGGCATCGGCTCCACCTTCACCGAGGCATTTGCCAAGGCGCAGCGCGGCGCGCGGCAGGCGCTGCCGCGCTCGGGCACCGTCTTCCTCTCGGTGCGCGATGAGGACAAGCCGCGCCTCCCCGGCCTGGCGGCGGACATCCATGCGGCCGGGCTCGACATCGTCGCCACCGGCGGCACCGCGCGCGCCATCGCCGCCGCGGGAATCCCCGTGCGGGAGGTCAACAAGATCTCGGACGGGCCGCCCCACGTGGCCGACCTCATCCTCGGCGGTGATGTGGCCATGGTCATCTGCACGCCCAGCGGTCGCGGCGACCGTGCCGACGGCGCCATCATCCGCCGGGCCGCGGTGCGCGCCGGCGTGCCGTGCATCACCACCATCGAGGCGGCGGAGGCCGGGGCGCAGTCACTCGGCGTCGACCCGTCGGTGGTCGCGCCGGTGGCGCTGCAGGACCTGGCGATGTCCTGACACCTGTGTCAGCCCCACCCGGGCTGCCTCTTGGCACGGGCGGGGGCCGAGGGGTACAGTCGCGCCGATGGCGACTCCCTCAAAGGCCGGGCAGACACCCCAGCGCTCTCTCGACCAGAGGATGGACGCCCTTCGCCGGGCGAACGAGATCCGGTCCCTGCGCGCCCAGCTCAAGAAGGACCTCAAGTCCGGCGCGCTGTCGGTGGACAAGGTCATCGAGTCGCCGCCCGACTACGTGCTCACCGCCAAGGTGTTCGACATGATCGTGGCGGCGCCGAAGTACGGGAAGGTCAAGGCCACCCGCCTGCTCAACCAGTGCCGCATCTCCCAGGGCAAGACGCTCGGGGGGCTCTCCGACCGGCAGCGGACTGAGCTGGTCGAGCTCCTGCGCCTCCGGTAGCCCGGCGCCCCCGCGTGTTCGTGGTGTCGGGTCCGTCCGGCGCCGGCAAGGGCACCCTCATCAAGGGCGCGCTCGAGCGCATCCCCGACCTCGCCGTGGCGGTGTCCGTCACCACGCGCGCAAAGCGCCCCGGGGAGGTCGATGGCCGCGAATACCACTTCATGAGCAGGGCGGAATTCGCGCGCCTGGTGGATGAAGGCGCCTTCCTCGAGCACGCCGAGTTCGCGGGCAATCGCTACGGCACGCTCAACAGCGAGCTCGACCGCATCATGGGCACGGGGCGCTCGGTGATCCTCGAGATCGAGCTGCAGGGCGCCCGCAACGTGCGCCGCGTGCGACCCGAGTCGGTGTCCATCTTCATCGAGCCGCCGTCGCTCGACGAGCTCGCCCGCCGCCTGCGCGACCGTGCCACCGACGCCGAGGAGGAGATCGAGGCCCGCCTCGAGGTGGCCCGCACCGAGGTCGCCGCCCGTGAGGAGTTCGATCACGTCATCCTCAACGACCAGGTCGAGCGCGCCACCGCCGAGCTCGTCTCCGTCATCAATGCCGAGGTCGGGTCC
>JAFMJQ010000145.1 GCA_017853415.1 Thermoleophilia bacterium
CGCCCTCAACCCCAACCGGCGGGAGGGCTGGCCCGGGTGAACCTGTCGTGGGAACTCGTGGTGCAGGCCATCGTCGCGGTGGTCATCATCACCGACCCGATTACCCGCGGGTTCTTCTTCGCGGCGCTCACCAAGGACGAGCCGCAGAACCGCGTGAAGTACGTGCGCAGCATCGCCATCACGGTGGCGGTGGTGCTGTTCGTGGCGGCGCTGGTGGGCAGGCAACTGCTCGACATCATGGGCATCAACCTGGGCGCCTTCGGGTTCGTCGGCGGCCTCATCGTGGCCGCCATGGGGCTCGAGATGCTGGCGGGCGGGGAGCCCAGCCGCGCGCAGGGCGGCAAGGAGGCCCACGAAGAGCCCGAGAGCTTCGAGGGCAGCGTGATCGTGCCCTATGCCATCCCGTTCGTGGCCGGTCCGGGCGCCATCACCATGGTCATCACCATCTCGTCGTCCACCGGTGACGCCTGGGGCGGCACCATCGCGGCGCTCATCGCCGTGGCCGTGGCCGTGGCGCTGCTGCCGGTGGGGCACCTGCTCATCGCCAACCGCCTCAAGCTCAGCGACCGCACGATGTCCATTGCCACGCGGTTCGGCGGGCTCATCATCGCCACCATCGGAGCGCAGCTGATGCTGAACGGCCTCAGGACCTTCTACGGGTTCTGACCCCGCGTCAGGGGCGCAGCGAAAACGGCGGGTAGTCGTCGGTCACGAGCAGGAATGCGTACCCGGCCACGCGCGTGCTCCAGCGAATGACCCCCTCGACGTAGTGGAAGAGGGCGCGTGGGTAGCGACCGGTGAAGAGGATCGCGAACCACGCGATGATCACCGCGAACACCGCGCCGATGCCCAGGAACACAAGCACCACCAGGTGCGGCACCGCGAGCAGCCACTTCACCAGGGGGAGGAAGCGGTTGAGGTCGCGCTGGGCGTCCGGGTAGTCGATGTCCAGGTGCACCGACTGCTCGTCATCTGTTGATGGGTAGCGGTCGTCCATGAGCGCCAGGTAGGCGGCCACGCGCGTCGAGAAGCGCGTGAGGGCCAGGTTCCAGTCGAACCACCACCGCGGGTACTTCTGGCGGAACAGGATCATGAGCAGCGGGGCGAGCACCAGCAGGCCACCGGCGAGCACGATCTCGGTGGTGCCACCCACCCACACGCTGCCCCCGGAGACCAGCCCCAGCACGATCGCGATGGGGATGATCCAGATCAGGCGCAGCAGGGTGCTCACCCGGTTGAGCGCACGATCGGGGTAATCGATCGCCAGGCGCACGGGATAGGTCGAGGCGTCATGTGAGGTCATGCGGGGAGTTCTATTCACGCCCGCCGACGCATGCCCCGGGACCGGTCGACGCCGCGCACGGAACTGATCGGCCCACGGCACCGGGCCGCCGCGTCACGAGCCGGCGGCGTCCCCTCGCACGCGGGCATCGGCGTCCAGCGCCATCTGCTTCATCTCCTCGGTGCGCGTGGCAACCCGCGCGGCCAGCTCGGCGTCGCCGAGCGCCAGGATTCGCGCCGCGAGCAGCCCCGCGTTGGTGGCGTTGTCCACGGCCACGGTGGCCACCGGAACGCCGCGGGGCATCTGCACGATCGACAGCAGGCTGTCCATGCCCGACAGCGCGCTGGTGCGCACCGGCACGCCGATCACGGGAAGAATCGTCACCGAGGCCAGCATGCCCGGAAGGTGTGCCGCGCCCCCGGCCCCGGCGATGATCACCCTGATGCCGCGGTCGGCGGCGTCCTTGCCGTACTGGATCATCTCCTCGGGGGTGCGGTGGGCGCTGGTCACGCGCACCTCGTGGGCGATGCCGAGCTCGCCCAGCACATCGACCGCCGACTGCATCACGGGCAGGTCGCTGTCGCTGCCCATCACCACGCCCACCAGCGGTGCATCGCTCACAGGCGCACCGCCGATGCCGCGAGGCGGGCGGTCTCGAGGGCGTCCTCGGGGCTTGATCCAAGAGCGGTCACGTGGCCCATCTTACGGCGCACCCGCACCTCGGCCTTGCCGTAGAGATGCACGTGCGCGCCGCCGATGGCCGCGGCCTCCGAGATGTCGGGGTCGCTCGGGCCGTCGCGATCGCCCAGCAGGTTCACCAGGGCGGCGCCGGGGGCGATGAGCTCGGTGGGCCCGAGGGGCAGACCCAGGATGCCGCGCAGGTGGTTCTCGAACTGCGAGGTGACGCACGCCTCGATGGTGTGGTGGCCCGAGTTGTGGGGCCGGGGAGCAAGTTCGTTGATGAGGATGCCGTTGTCCGCGGTGTGGAACATCTCCACGCCGGTCACGCCCGCCCCGCCCGCGGCCTCGGCTGCGGCCCGCGCCACGCGCTTGGCCTCGTGCGCCACGCCCGGCTCCACCGGGGCGGGGCACAGCAGTTCGCGAAGCACGTGGTCGTGCTGGCGTGTCTCCACCACGGGGTACACCGCATCATCGCCGCCGTGCCTGCGCGCCACCATCACGGCGAGCTCGCGCTGGAACGCCACGAACTCCTCCACCAGCACGCCGCCGCCGCGCTCGGCCAGCACGGGAAAGGCCTCGCGCGCCTCGGCGATGTCGCGGCACAGGGCATTGCCATAGCCGTCGTAGCCCAGGTGGCGCGACTTCAGCATGAGGGGCCAGCCAAGGTCGCGGCCGATCGCGTCGAGCTCATCCACCGCGTCGGGGACGGCGAACGCGGGAACGGGCAGGCCCTCCTCGGCCAGGCGCTGCTTCTGCAGGGCCTTGTCCTGCACCACGCGCATGCGGGCGGGGTGGGGGCGCACCGGGGTGCCCGCGTCCTCCACGTCCATCAGGAAGTCCGCCTCCACGAACTCATTCTCGAGCGTGAGCACGCCCACCTCGCGGCCGATGCGCAGCAGGGCGTCGGGGTCCTTCCAGTCGCCCTCGATCACGCCTGCGGCCATCGGCGCGGCGGGCTCGCCGGGCTGGCCCAGCACGGCCACCCGAATGCCCAGCGGCCACGCGGCCAGCACGGTCATCTGCGCCAGCTGCCCCGCCCCGGCGAT
>JAFMJQ010000052.1 GCA_017853415.1 Thermoleophilia bacterium
AGCTCGAGGATCATCCCCATGTAGATCGCCACGCGGCCGCCGCGCTCAACGCCGAGCGCCCTCAGGGCGTTGGCGAACCTGCACACGCGCTCATGCAGTTGCGCGTAGGTGATGCTGGCGCGATCGCCGGGCTCGCCCTCCCAGTGGAACGCCACGCGGTCGCCGCGCTCGGGCAGGTGCCGGTCGAGGCAGTTCGCCGACGCATTGAGGGTGCCGCCGGTGAACCAGCGGTAGAACGGCGCGTCGGAGTCGTCGAGCGCGACATCCCACGGGGACTCCCACTGAAGGCGGTGCGCCTGCTCCTCCCACCACCCCACGGGGTCGGCCTCGGCCCGGGCGTACACCGACGGGTTGCCCACCACGGCATGGGGGGCCATTCCGGCCGGCGGGGGGTAGGTCACGCCCTCCTGCTGCAGTGCGTCGATTGCTGGACCGTCTGCCGTCACCGCGACTCCCTCCGCCATGCCATATCGTTCAGCGAGTCTACGCCCGCCCATTGCAGGGCGCGCGGTACGGCGAGAGAGGTGCAGGTGATGGCGGAGTACACCCCGGGACGCAGCGCCCCCACCGGAGCCGTCGGCCGCGAGGCCCGCCACGTCGCCGTGCTCGCCCGCTGGCCGGTGATCGCCGAGCCCTGGGCGCAGGACCTCGAGCGCCGCCGGGTGGATGCCTCCACGCCGCAGGAGGTCGCGCCCGCCGCGCGCACCGGGGCCAACGCGGCCGAGCAGGGCATCACTCCGCTGCAGGCCATCAACCGCGCGCTCGGCCTGCCCGACGATCACGGCGTCGACGAGGTCCAGCGCCGCCGCGAGGACGACGCCGGGGCCTGACTCAGCCGTCCGGCGACACCAGCGTCTCGGCTCCCGGCGTGCCCTCGGGCACCAGGATGATCTTGGGCGGGGCCAGGTAGACGGTCGTGAAGACGTCGTCGCTCACGAGCTCAGATCCCTTGTAGACCTTGCGGGTCACGCGCACGCTGAACCCCTCGCCGCCCTCGCTCGAGACCACCTCGCCCTCGGTCACCGCGGGGTCGGTCACCCGGCGCTCGTCCGGCTTGGTGAAGTCGAGCCGCTCGCTGGTCTCGGTCTCCACCTTCCTGTCGAACGAGGTGGAGTAGAGGCCCACCGTGATGCTGTCGGCGCCATTCCATACGCGCACGAGCGCCGCGGCGTCCCAGTTGTTGGTGATCCTCAGGTCGGGGTTCGGCCACGACACCGTGGCCTCGCGGCCCTCGGGGTAGCGGTCGATGTAGAGCTGGTGCGCGGTGTGCTCGTTCAGCTCGAAGCCGGCGAAGAACGCCGCGTTGAACAGCGTGGTGGCCACCTGCGACACGCCTCCGCCCACGGCGTCCACGTGCAGGCCGTCGGCCAGCATGGGGGCGGGCACGAACCCGCGCGACTCGGTGCGGCGGCCGAGCGCCTTGTTGAGCGAGAGCGACCCACCCGCGGGGATGATGGTGCCGTTGAGGATCGTGCTCGCGCGCCGGATGTTCGTGACGCGGGCCTCACCGGGGGTGTACGGCGTGGTGTACGAGCCCACCTCCTCCTTGATGCCCAGCGACTGGGCCTTCTCGGTGGTGAAGACCGGGGTCACGTCCACGAACGACGACTCCACGGGGCGGTCCTCGCCGAGGAGCCCGTCGGCCACGCGCCGGGCATCCACGAGCCGTCCGTTCCTCGACGGGATCAGGATGGCCTTCTTCCCGCGGATGTCGAATCGCGCGGGGCTGGGCACGGCCGACCCCCGCGGGTAGGCCGCGAGCAGCGGCCTGCGCAGCTCGGACGCCGCCACGCGAAGCCCCTCGGGCGTGAAGCGCATCGCCCGGGCGACGTCCTCGGGTGGCAGGGTGGCCTGCACGTCATCCACCACCACGGTGGTGCCGCGCCGGATGACCTCCCCGGCCTGCGCCACCTGCTGGCGCGCGGCGTCGGTGGAGAGGGCGGGACGCGTGGCCGTGAGCGGCAGCGCGATGGCCGCGGGCAGCGAGGAGATGTCGCCCGTGATCGTGGCCTGCAGGGCCTTGCGGTCGAGCGCCCGGCCGTCCTCGGCCGGTGAGACCGTGAAGGTGGTGCCACGCACGAGCACCGCGGCGTCGCGCTCGGGGCGGTCGACGTTGTCGCTCACGTCGGCCACCCAGCCGGCCAGCGCGCCCTTGCGGAAGGTGGCCTCGAGGGGCACCGCGTTGGCCGACTGGCCGGTGACGGCCTTGATGCCGCGGATGAGGCGGTTCGGCGAGGCCTCCTGCGCCCGCCGGATGGCGGCGTCGACGTCGACGGTGGCACCGACGTCGCCCAGGCGCACCGTGGCCACGGTGCCGCCGCCCGCCTGCAGTTCCACGCGGCGGCGCAGCAGGTCGTTCGCCCTGCGCGTGAGGCCGGCCTTCACCTGCGCCGGGTCTCCTCCCATGTCCACGCCGGCCACGGTGGTGCCGGGCGCCGTGCCCCCGCCCCCGCCGGCGACGAGGAGGATCACCACCACGAGCAGCACCGCGGCCGCGCCCACGACGATGGCGCGCATGCGCCGGCCCGCGGGCGGGCGCGGCGGCCGCGACCTCTCGCGCCGCTCGGTAGGGTCGGGGCGTGCGGAGGCGCGTTCACTGGATCGCGAGCCTGCCCGTTCCCGTCGATCCCGATCGGGCCTGGGCTCTCTTCTCGGTCGTCGGGGATTGGTCACGCTGGGACCATCTCGGCATGGCCGACGCCGCATGGGTCGGCGGCGCGGAATGGGCGCCCCGCAGCATCCTGCGCACCGGCCACCGGCCGTTCACCTTCGACTGCGAGATCGTGCGCGTGGACCCACCCCACGAGGTCGCGTGGCGAGGGGGCGGCCTGGGCACCACGGGCACGCACGTCTACCGGTTCCTCCCGCACGCGGATGGTTGCCTGGTGCAGTCGGATGAGGTGTTCGAAGGCCTGTTGGTGCCGGTCATGCGTCCACTCGTGCGCTGGTACTGGGGCGTGCACCTCAGGGCCTTCCGGGACTGGTGCGCCGCGCGCGGGTGATTCGCCGTGCGATCACCCAGGCGGGGAGCACCACCGCGATTCCCCCGGCGATGTCCGCGATGAAGTGCTGGCCCGTCGCCACGACGGTCGCGGCGACGGCGGGAGGATATGCCACGGCCGCGGCGCGCACGGCCGGGTTGGTCGACGACGACCACACCGCCCACGCCACCACGGGCGTCATCCCCACGTGCAGTGACGGCATCGCGGCGTAGGGGTTGTAGAAGGCCCGCACGAGGGCGCTGTCCATGGGGATGAATCCCTCGGACACCGTGTCGGACACCCCGGAGTCCGGCAGCATCCGCGGCGGGGCCACGGGCTGCAGCCAGTACCAGGCCACGCCGGCCGCCCACGACATGAGCGCCATGGTGCGAAGGGCGGGGTATGCCGTATACCCGCGGTGGAATGCCGTGCGAAGGGCCAGCGGCACGCCCACCACCTGGCTGGCCACGTAGGCGGCGCCCAGCAGCCGGCGCGACATGGGCCCGCGCACCAGCAGGCGCTGCACGGCGGGTTCCACCATGAGGCCCGCGCGCCGCTCGGCGTCGGCGACCCGGCGGGCGTTGGCCAGCGCGACGTCGCGGTCGGCCAGGTGCCGTGCCCGCACGAGGTGGTAGGCCGCCAGCCCGCCGATGGCGAAGGCCACCTCCACGCCCCTTCCGTGGCGCGTGGACAGGAACCGCCGTGCCGAGCGGAGCACCCGCATCACGCCGCCTGCCCGGCCACCTGGGTCGCGATCTCATCGACGGCGGTGATGCCGCTGCGCACCGCACCCTCCATGGTCGCCGGCCAGCCGGTGGCGGTCCAGTTGCCGGCGAGCACCACCCCCTCGAGCGGCGTGCGGGCCGCGGGCCGCCGGGCGGCCTGCCCCGGCGCCGGGGCGAAGGTGGCGCGGGCATCCTTGGTGACGGCCCACCCGGTGAGGACGGCCTCGCGGGCGGCGGGCAGCAGCGCACGCACCTCGCGATCCATGGCGTGGGCCAGGTCGCCGCGGGGCACCCCCATCTCGGCGCGGGCGGCCGACAGCGAGAGCGCGATGTGCTGGCCCGGCGCCCCCTCGCCCGTGATGGCCGTGCGGTTGAACATCCACTGCACCGGGCTGTCGACGACCGCCAGGATCGTGCGATCGAGCACCGGGCGGTCGTACCAGAGGTGCACGTTGACGATCGGCGACTCGCCGAGGCCGGGGTCGGTGGGGAGCGCGGCGGGGCACGCCTGGCGCGTGCGCCCGGGGGGCAGCGCCAGCACCACGGCGTCGGCCTCGATTCGCGTGCCGTCGTCGAGGTCGAGGCCGCGGGAATCGGCCGCCGACACGGCGCGCCCGGTGATGACCCGGCCGCCCATGTGGGCCAGCAGCCGCCGCGCGGGTGCGTCCACCAGGTGGGAGAGCCCCGTGAGGGCCCATCCGATGGATGCGCCGCCTGCGGTGCGCATGAGCCCCTCGGTGATCACGAACGACGCGAGGGCCGCCGACACGCGATCGGAGCGGTCGTTGCAGGTGGGCAGGATCACCACGTCCCAGAATCGCTCGATCGCCGCGTCACGCTGGCCGTGCGCGCGCAGCCACTCGCCGAACGCCACGTCGTCGAGCGCGTCGCGCCCCCGGGGCCCCAGCGCGGCGATTGCCGTGAGCGCCCGCAGCGCGCGCAGTCGTTCGGCCCGGGTGAGAAGCGCGTAGCGGCTGAAGGCGGGGCCCATGTGCAGCGGCGCCGGCAGCCGGCGCGCGGTGAGCACCCCGTGGGTGCCCGCGCGATCGCGCACGTCCACGTGCAGCACGGGCTGCATGGCGGTGAGCCCCAGCGATCCGAGCCGCCCGAGCAGGGCCGTGTAGGCCGTGCAGCAGCCAAGGTGCACGTGCTGGCCGTTGTCGATCTCCACGCCGCTGCGCGGCTCGGTGAACGAGAAGGCCTTGCCGCCGAGGAAGGGCCGGCGCTCCACCAGGGTGACGCGCGCGCCGCGTGAGGCGGCCTCCACTGCGGCGGCGATGCCGGCGAGGCCGCCCCCGGCCACCGCCACGCGCGCGCCGCGCAGGGTCACCGGCGCCTCGTCACGATGGCCCGGCCGATCGACCCGGCCATGAGCGACGCCTTGCGCGATCCGGGCAGCGACACCCGACCCCGGGTGTAGTCGTAGCCCCGCGCCCCGAGGCGGGCGAGGATGTCCCCGTAGAGGGCGGCGAGCATCTGCACGCACATGCGCGCGCGCAGGTCGAGCATGGGCAGCAGCATGCGCCCGCTCGCGAAGTAGTCGTCGGCCCGGCGCGCCTGGGCCTCCATGAGCGACCGCATGGCGGGGGTCATGCGGTCGGCGAGGATGTCCGCGTCGGTCACCCCGTGCGCCGCCATCTCGTCGGCGGGCAGGTAGATGCGGTCGCGCAGGGCGTCCTCCTGCACATCGCGCATGATGTTCACCACCTGCATGGCCACCCCGAGGTCCTCCGCGTGGCGCACGGCGGCGGGGTCACGGAAGCCGAACACGTGCAGCGACAGCACGCCGACGGCACCGGCCACGCGGTCGCAGTAGAGCTTGAGCGCGGGCCAGTCGGCATAGCGATTGGTGTCGAGGTCCATCTCCACGCCGTCCACCAGGGCGTCCATCGGCGCGCGGGGGATCCCGAACCGCCGGATGGCATCGGCCAGCGCCACGAGCACCGGGTCGTCGTGGGGCACCGATCCCGCGTAGGCGGCCTCCACGTCGCGGCGCCGGGCGGCCACGGCGGCGGCCTTCTCGTCGCGTCCCTCCGCGCCGTCCACGGAGTCGTCGCAGAGGCGGCTGAAGGCGTAGAGGGCATGGATTCCGCGGCGCCTCTCGCGGGGCAGGAGGATGAACCCGAAGTAGAAGTTGCGCGCCTCGGCCCGGGTGATCTGCGTGCAGCGCTCGTAGGCCTCGTCCACGGTCATGCGCGGCCCCCGAGGAGCATGCGCCACACCACGCCCGCGGCCATTCCCGCGCGCCCGCGCGCGCCCGGCGCGGGGCGCGCGGCGATGGTGTCGTGGTCCTGCGACGCGATGCGATCGCACACCCACAGCCCCCCGGCGGTGAACATGGCGATGTCGTGGCGCACGCGCCGCGGCACCATGCCGCGCAGGGGGGCGCCCTCCACCAGGCGCGCCCGGGCGCGGCCGGTCTCCATGCGCACCAGTTCGCGCAGGGCTGGTGATGCCGCGGGCGCCCGCAGGTCGTCCACCGCCACCCCGAACAGGTCCATGTCCTCGCGCGGCAGGTACACGCGATCGCGCTCCTCGAGGTCGCGCCGGATGTCCTGCCAGAAGTTCACGAGCTGCAGCCCCTCGCACGTGGCGTCCGAGAGCGCCACCCGCCGGGGGTCGTCGATGCCGAGCACCCCGAGCACCATGCGCCCCACGGGCGTGGCCGAGTGCGCGCAGTACCAGAGCAGATCCTCGTGGGTGTCCCAGCGGCTCACGCGCTGGTCGATGCGATTGGCCTCCACGAGCCTCTCGAACTGGTCCACCGGCAGGCGCCGCCGCCTGATGACGTCGGCCGCCGCGATGAGCACGGGGTCGTCGCCCCGGCCGTCGACGGCCGCGTGCAGGCCGGCCTCCCAGGCGTCGAGGGCCGCGAGGCGCTCGTCACGGGTGGCCACGCCGGCATCGCCGATGTCGTCGGTCACCCGGCAGTAGGCGTACACGGCCCGCATGTCGGCGCGCACGTCGCGCGGCGCGAGCGCGAACGCCACGGGGAAGTTCTCGTCGTGATCCCGGGTGATCTCGGCGGCCCGGGCACGGGCCTCGCCGGTGCTCACGCCGCGTACCGCCCCAGGGCCATCACGGGGAAGTAGAGGCGGTAGTAGTGGTACTTGATCATGAAGTCGAGGGGGAACCCGGTGCCCGTGAAGGCGTCCTCGTCCCAGCCCCCATCGGTGCCCTGCTCGCGCACGAGCCATGCGATTCCGCCGTCGATCGCCGGGTTGCCGGGGTCGGCGGCCATCAGGCCGATCAGTGCCCAGGCGGTCTGCGACGCGGTCGACGCGCCGATGCCGGCGAGCGCCGCGTCGCGGTAGCTCTCGATGTCCTCGCCCCAGCCGCCGTCGTCGTTCTGGCATGCCACGAGCCACTCGACGCCCCGCCGCACCCACGGCTCAGACATGTCCACGCCGCATGCGGCCAGCGCCGGCAGCACCGCCCCGGTTCCGTACACGTGGTTCACGCCCCAGCGACCCCACCATGAGCCGTCGTCGCGCTGGGTGTCCCGCAGGTACCGCAGGCCCGACCTCACGGCCGGGTGCCCGGGCGGCACGCCGCAGTGCACGAGGGCCTCGAGCACATGGGCGGTGACGTCCTCGGTGGGCGGGTCGATGACCTCCCCGAAGTCGCACACGGGGAACTGGCCCACCAGCGTGCTGGTGTTGTCGACGTCGAAGGCGCCCCAGCCGCCGCCCTTGCTCTGCATCGCGAGCAGCCACTCCACCGCGCGCTGCACCACGCCGTCGCTCGCGGGCACGCCGGCCTTGAGCAGGGCGAGCAGCACCTCGGCGGTGTCGTCGGTGTCGGGGTACCACTCGTTGTGGAACTCGAACGCCCAGCCGCCGGCCTCCCCGCGCCGGGGGATGCGCCGCCAGTCGCCCTCGCGCGTGATCTCGCGGGCCATCAGCCATTCGCGCGCGCGGTCGACGGCGTCGTCGTCCGCGGCGGTGCCCGAGTCGTGGATCGCGATGGCCGCGAGGCAGGTGTCCCATACGGGCGAGATGCACGACTGGATGCGCAGCCGCCCGTCGCGGCGCAGGGCGAACGTCGAGAACCCATCGAGGGCCCGCTCGATCACCGGGTGGTCGAGCGGCATGCCCAGCGCGTGCAGGGCGATGATCGAGTACACCCACGGCGGCTGGATTCCGGCCCACGATCCGTCGACCTCCTGGCGGTCGAGGATCCATCGGCGGATGCGCCGCTCCGACGCCCGGCGCACCGATGCGATGGGCCGCCGGTTGTACGCGCGCGCCAGCGGCATGAGGCGGCCCATGGTCGTCGTGAGCGGGCCCGGGGAGCGGGGAGGGGGCCCGTCGACGCTGCCGGGGGCCTCGGCGAAGATCTCCTCCACCGAGGGCTGCTGAGTGAAGGTGGGGTTGCGCGAGAGCACCACGAGCATCGGCACGAACGTGCCGCGCGCCCACGACGCGAACCGGTACACCGAGAGCGGTGCGCGCGGGGGCAGCAGCATGAGCTCGGGCGCCGCCGCCGGGAGCGACTCCCACGGGTACTTGCCGAGCACCGCCAGCCACAGGCGGGTGAAGAAGCGCGCCTTGTTCGCGCCGCCGAGGGCGAGGATGCGGTCGCGCGCGCGGCGCATGGGCTCGGCCTCGGCGGGCACCCCGGCCAGGCGGAGCGCGTACCAGGCCTCCACGGTCACGCTCAGGTCGCCGGCGGCGCCGTGCCACACCGGCCACCCGCCGTCCTCCACCTGGGTGGCCAGCAGCTCGGCGGCGATCTCGCGGCGGTCGTCGTCGGTGGCGCGGCCGAGCGCCTCGAGCAGGAACAACTGCTCGGCCGTGATCGAGGCGTTCGACTCGAGCTCGCCCCACCAGAAGCCGGAGGGGTCCTGCAGGTCGCGCAGGTGCTGGGCGCCGCGATCGGCCGCGATGCGCGCGGCCGCGCGGAGCTCGCCGCGGGTGAGGCTGCTCGTCATGCCGCGATCATCCTCCGTGCCTCGGCGCGCATGCGGAACCACTCCGCGGCGTCGCACACGGCATCGCCGACATCCGACTGCGGAAGCCCGAGCTCGGTGATCGCCCGCTGGGGCGAGAAGAACATGCGCTTGCGCGCCAGCAGCGCGCCGTCGAGCGGGGCCCGGGGCTCACGACGCATCAGGCGGCCCTCCACGAGCTCGTCGGCGGCCGCCGCGGCGATCGCCACCGCGTGGGGGATCCTCCTCGTGGGCGGCGGCGGCCCGCCGGCCCGGTGCACCAGCGTGAGGATCTCGCGCAGGGTCATGTTGCCCCAGGCATTCCCGAGGATGTACCGGCGACCCGGGGCGCCCCGCTCGAGCGCCAGCAGGTGGCCCGCCGCCACGTCGCGCACATCCACGACGTTGAGGCCCGTGTCCACGTACGCCGGGATGCGCCCGGCCAGGGCGTCGACGATGAGCTGGCCGGTGGGCGTGGGGCGGTGGTCGCCCGGCCCGACGGGGGCCGACGGGTTCACGATGTAGCCCTCGAGCCCGGCGGCCACCGCACGGCGCACCAGTGACTCGGCCTCCACCTTCGAGCGCTTGTACGCGCCGATCACCTGCGAGATGGGCTGGGGGGTCTCCTCGTCGCCGTGCGTGCCGTCGCCCGGGATGCCCACGGTGGCCACCGACGAGGTGTGCACCATCGGCACGCCGGCGCGCAGGGCGGTGTCGATCACCACCTGCGTGCCCCCGACGTTGACGGCGCGCACCTCGTGGGCACGGCGGCGGCTCAGCGAGTAGATGGCCGCCACGTGGAAGATGGCGTCCACGCCCACGGCCGCCCGCCGCATGGCGTCGGCATCGCGCAGGTCGCTCGGCACGGCCTCCACGCCGTCGGGCAGCGTTGTGGCGGGGGCGCCCCCGGGGTGCACGAGGCCGCGCACCTCGAAGCCGGCGTCGCGCAGGTGCCGCGCCACGTGCGAGCCGATGAAGCCCGTGGCCCCGGTGACGAGCGCGCGCCTCATGCGGCGCCCCGCAGCGCGGCTTCGACGGCGGGCACGAGGCCGCGGCGCGCGGCCCGCGCCCCGCGCGCCAGGCGTGCCCACGCCGCGATGTCGGATGGCCGTGCGATGAGGCGCCCGACCACCCGCAGGGGGTGCACGTCGCCGTGCTCGTCCACCACGCCGCGGATGTCGGGGAGGCGGTCATCCGCCCGGTCGGTGATGGCACGGATGGCCGCGAAGGGGATTCCCGCGCGCGCACAGGCCCGCGCCGTCCCCGCGCTCTCCATGTCCACCGCCAGCCCGCCCAGTCCGCGGCGCTCGTGCGGCGCCGACACCACGCGGTCGGAGGTGACCAGCGTGCCCCGCCGCGCCCCCGCGCCACGGGCGAGGTCGGCGTCGCACTCCCAGGCATCCCCGGTGATGGCATCGCGCACGCTCTCGGGCACCACGACGTCCCCGCGCTCGAGCGATGGGTCGAGCGCGCCGCAGAAGCCCACCGAGATCGCGGCCGTCACGCCATCGGCGATGGCCTCGCGGGCACGCTGCTCGGCGGGCCCCGCACCCATTCCCGTGACGATCACGCGCACGCCGGGGCCGGCGAAGCGGCGCAGCATGCGCTCCTCGGCCGGCACGGCGCACATGAGCGCGACCACGCCGCGACCCATCGCCGCCACCGCCCCCGGCTCACCCGCGCGCGAGCGCGAGCAGGTCCCTGGGGCTCGACATGGCGTCGAGGATCGTGGTGGCCTCATAGCCGCAGTGCATGAGGCAGTTCGCGCAGCGCGGGTCGCGGTCGGTGCCGTACTTGTCCCAGTCGGTGTCCTCGAACAGCTCGCGGATGCTGCCCACGTGCTTGTCGGCCAGCAGGTAGCAGGGCGACCGCCAGCCCTCCACCGTGTAGGTGGGCATGCTCCAGGCCGAGCAGCGGTACTGGCGCTTGCCCTGCAGGAACTCGTGGAACAGCGGGTTGTTGTAGAAGGGGATGTCCAGCCCCTCGCAGCGCGCGTGCACCTCGGCGTAGAGCGCCTGGGCCTCGGTGCGGGCCAGGAACTGCTCGCGGTCGTGGGTGACCGACTCGTAGTCGTAGCCCGGCGACGTGATGCACCCCTCCACGCCCATGTCCTTGAGGTACGTGAACAGCTCCACGTACTCCTCGGCCGGCGTGCCGCGGAAGATCGTGGTGTTCGTGCACACGCGGTAGCCGCGCGCGATGGCCTCGCGCATGTGCGCGGTGGCCTTCTTGAACACGCCCTGCCGGTCGACCGCGTGGTCGTGCACCGACTCCATGCCGTCGATGTGCACCACGAAGGCGAACCGCTTGGTCGGCTCGATGCGGTCGAACGCCTTGTTCATGAGGATGCCGTTGGTGCAGAGGTAGACGAAGCGGCCCTGGTCGATGATGCCGTGCACGATCTCGTCGATCTGCTTGTGGATGAGCGGCTCGCCGCCCGGGATGTTCACGATGGGCGCGCCGCACTCGTCGGCCACGCGCAGGCACTCCTCCACCGTCAGCCGCTTGTGGAAGACGTCCTTGTACTCCTGGATGCGACCGCACCCCGTGCAGGCAAGGTTGCACAGCTCGAGTGGCTCGAGCATGAGCGTGAAGGGAAAGCGCTCCTTGCGCTGGAGCAGCTTCTTCTTCGCGAGGTACGTGGCCATGCCGAGCTCAAGGGCAATCGGTCGTCGCGGCACGCTGGGCTCCTGGGATAAGTGCGGAACGGACGCCCGAACGCTAACCCACGCACCGGCGCAGCGCCGTGCGCGGGTTGCGCGGCGTGCGCCCGGGGCGTGCCCGGGCTAGCTCTGCCGCGCGAAGGCCGTGTCGGCGATGGCCGCGAGGTCATCCACCGGCCCGGGCAGCTGGTGCAGTAGGGCCATGGCCCGCGCATGCGACTCGGCGGCGAGCTCGCGCGCCCGCTCCATGCCGTGCAGGCTCGTGTAGGTGACCTTGCCCATGCGCTCGTCGGCGCCCACGGCCTTGCCCAACTCGGCCTCCGATCCGGTGACGTCGAGGATGTCGTCCACGATCTGGAAGAGCAGCCCGAGCTCGCGCGCGAACGCGCGGTAGGTTGCGTCCTGCTCCGGCGGCGGGGGTGCCAGCACCAGCGCGATGTGCACCGACACCGCCATGAGGCGCCCGGTCTTGAGGGCATGCATGGCGGCGAGGGCCTCGGGCCCGCCCGCGCCCGCGCCCTTGAGGTCGAGGTACTGGCCACCCACCATGCCCGCCACGCCCGTGGCGCGGCTGAGCTCGCGCAGTATCCCCACCTGCACCGCGGGGCCGCCGCCCTGCTCCTCGCACACGAGCCGCACCGCCTCGGCGAACAGGGCGTCGCCCGCGAGGATCGCCACGTCGTCGCCGTAGATCACGTGGCAGGTGGGCATGCCGCGCCGGAGGTCGTCGTCGTCCATCGCGGGCAGGTCGTCGTGGATGAGCGAGTAGGTGTGGATGAGCTCGATTGCGGCGGCCGATGGCATGAGTTCGGAGGGGTCGCGCCCGAGGGCCTCGGCGGTCGCCAGCGCGAGCACCGGCCGTATTCGCTTGCCGCCGGCCAGCAGCGAGTAGCGCATGGCCTCGGCGAGGCCCTCCGTGCCGCGGGCCTCGGTGGCCTCGGGCTCGCCCGGCACGTTGAACCACAGGCTGCCGAGGAACTCATCCACCTGCTGCCGCAGGTGCTCGGGGTACCGCGCGTGCACCGTGCTCGTTGCGGGGTCGGACATCGGGGCGCAGGCTACCCGGCTGGTACCGTCGGCCGCCATGCGCGCCCTCGTGCTGCACGGCCCCGACGACCTGCGCCTCGAGGAGGTGCCCGTTCCCGTGCCCGCGCCCGGCGAGGTGGTGCTGCGTGTCACGGGAGCGCTCACGTGCGCCACGGACGCCAAGATGATGCGCCAAGGCGGCCACCCGGCGCTGCCGCCGCCCCCCGCCCCCTTCGGACACGAGGCGTGCGGAGTGGTGACGGCGGTGGGGGAGGGCGTCACCGGCGTGGCCGAGGGCGATGAGGTCGTGGTGGCCAACTCGGCGCCGTGCGGCGAGTGCCCGCCGTGCCTGGCAGGCCGACCGTCACTGTGTGAATCGATCGTCTACCTGTCGGGCGCGTTCGCCGAGTACCTGCGCGTGCCCGCACGCATCGTCGCGCGCAACATGCTGCCGTTGCCGGCCGGCCTTCCCCCGCGCCGCGCGGCCATGGTGGAGCCCCTGGCGTGTGCCGTGCGCGGGGTCGAGCGCGTGGAGGCCGGCGCCGGCGACGAGGTGGTGGTGCTGGGTGGGGGAGTGCAGGGCACGCTCATCGCCGGGCTGCTCGCCGCGCGCGGATGCCTGGTCACGCTGTGCGACCCCCACGGGTCGCGTCGCGATCGCGCCCTGCGCTTCGGTGCGCAGCGCGCCATGGACGCCCCGCGGGATGCATCGGCGATCGAGGCCGTGAAGCAGGGTCACGGTGGCGGCCGCGGGCCCGCCGCCGTGGTGGAGGCCGTCGGGCGTCCCGACGCCTGGGAGGCCGCGGTGGCCATCGCGCGCCCGGGCGGCGAGGTGCTGCTCTACGGCGGTTGCGCACCCGGCAGCACGGTGACGCTGCCCACCTTCCCGCTGCACTACGGCGAGCTGGCGATCCGCGGCAGCTACCACCACACCCCGGAGGCGGTGCGCC